>NZ_JAWRXB010000130.1:0-384 GCF_046535245.1 Paraburkholderia sp. SIMBA_030 | reverse complement strand
ATGTAGAGCGGCACCTTCCAGCTGGCCAGCGGCGGCGGCAGGATAGGCGCTGCGGGCGGCGGCATAACGGCCTCTTCCTCACCCTTGCGGGCAGGCACAGCGTTATCATTGGCTGTCTCGGCGAGGCTCATGCGAGCATCCTCATTGCCCGCGAACGGCCGCCAGGTTTGCCTGCATCGCGCGGATAACATTCAAGGTAGTCCGGAGATCGCTTTCGGGAATACCGGAGATGATCTGGCCGCGAATATCCTCGGCCAGCGCCTCGACTTCGCCGGCAACCACCCGCCCGGAATCCGTCATGTAGATTTCCTTGGCGCGGCGGTCGGAGCCGGCGACGCGTCGCTCGACATAGCCCTGCCCTTCCATCGCATCGAGAATGCGCAC
>NZ_JAWRXB010001278.1:0-248 GCF_046535245.1 Paraburkholderia sp. SIMBA_030 | reverse complement strand
GATCAGACAGCGCCTTGGTCCAGCCCTCCCATGTATGCAAACTTGCCGATGTACCATGCAATAAAACGATGGTTTCAGGTTGATTCTTTTCGGCTGTATTGCCACGATTTATACGACAATTAGCTGACTGCGATACATGCGCCTGCATACCTTGTATGTTTATAAATTCGCTGTTGGGTAGTTGCCATTGTTTTAGCTCAGCGACAGTACGATCAGGTGCCCAGTATTTTGCTATAAATACCATTACC
>NZ_JAWRXB010001277.1:0-248 GCF_046535245.1 Paraburkholderia sp. SIMBA_030 | reverse complement strand
CCAGTCACTTGGACCGTTCTCCACGTAGCCAATGAATACGTCCGCCCCCGAGACTCCGATTTCTACAAGACCTGCAGCGATGGCCGCAAACAGTGACTGCCTGGCCGCCTCGCTCCGGCCGGCTTGGGTGAAGATCTGTATCATCACCACACCCGTGGACCGCTCGAAGCCGAGCCCTGCATCCTGGGCAACGATCTGTCCGACGGCATGCTCGGTGATGATGTGGAAATAATCGCGTTCCGGGATGC
>NZ_JAWRXB010001276.1:0-248 GCF_046535245.1 Paraburkholderia sp. SIMBA_030 | reverse complement strand
CAAGGTGCGGATGACCGGAACAAAGCGGGCAAGTATCACCGCACGGCCGCCGTACCTGTCAAAGAATGCGTGCGCCTTAGCCAGGCGCTCCTGCTTGAACAACCGGGCGTCTGGTCGCCTGAAGAGAGCGGGACCGGTCTTCTTGCCAATAAGGTAGCCCGTCTGGTCCCCCACAAATGCGCAGACAAAAACAAGGGCACCCAAGAGGAAGATGTTGATGTTGAGTGCTCCCGTCGCCACCAGCAGCC
>NZ_JAWRXB010001275.1:0-248 GCF_046535245.1 Paraburkholderia sp. SIMBA_030 | reverse complement strand
CAGCAAGCTCTGCAACAGGACATAGAGTGAATCAAACCCGAGTAGGGAGGGCGTTAGAATTGGATTATGAGTCAACGTCTGAAATAGTAACGTCGACACGCCAATCGCATAGCCAACCACCATTAGTGCCAGCAGTTTTTTGCCGCGTAACGGTAGCGCAAAGTCCCAATAGCCATTGACATTGAGCGTCATAAACAATGTCATCGAGATAAGTAGAATAATAGCTGCTATGGATTTTGGATGCGCAG
>NZ_JAWRXB010001274.1:0-248 GCF_046535245.1 Paraburkholderia sp. SIMBA_030 | reverse complement strand
AGCGGCAGCCGTGCGGCAAGGTCGATGTCAGGGTGACCCGCCAGCCCTGGTCGTCACAGATGCGCTGCACCAGTGCCAGGCCCAAGCCCAGCCCTTCGCCCCGCCGTTCGGCGCCGCGCACGAAGGGTTTGAACATCGCCTCGCGCTGCTCTTCCGGAATGCCTACACCACTGTCTTCCACGCTGAACCCATTGGCTTCAAGGCTCAGGCGAATGTAACCGCTGTCGGTGTAGTGCGCGGCGTTACGC
>NZ_JAWRXB010001273.1:0-248 GCF_046535245.1 Paraburkholderia sp. SIMBA_030 | reverse complement strand
CCCGACTTTCTGTCCTCGGAAGAGTCAGATGTAACTACCCGAGAGCGCCGGTTCCGTCGCCTCTGCGGATTCGTCGTTGTGGGGGATGAAGCGGACGAACATGGCTTTGAAGCCGGGGGTGTTGGACTCCCGGGCCACGTTTTCTTTGTGGACCAGAGCGTTGGCTTCGGGGAAATATGCGGCGGCGCAGCCCTTCGCGGTGGGGTAGGCCACCAGGCGGAACTTGTCCGCTGTCCGGTCGTGCCCTC
>NZ_JAWRXB010001272.1:0-248 GCF_046535245.1 Paraburkholderia sp. SIMBA_030 | reverse complement strand
CGGGTTCCTATACTTCACAGGAAAACCCACCCCGGCGAGGCAGCCATGGCCGTTACGCGCAAGGTCGCAATCGTGTCGAGCGTGTCCGCGCTCGTCTACCTCGGGCTCGCCGTGCTCGGCATCGGCGGGTTCGCCGCCTTCTTTTCGCATCCACAACTGATCGTCATCGCCGTCGCGACGCTGGCGCTGGCCGCCGCCGCGTTGTTGACCGAAGGCAACCTGAGCGCCGGCGAACGCGAGGACCGCGA
>NZ_JAWRXB010001271.1:0-248 GCF_046535245.1 Paraburkholderia sp. SIMBA_030 | reverse complement strand
AGCAGCGCCAGGCTGGCGCTGTGGCTCAGATTGAAATGCAGAACGCCGTGAAGCCCGGTATCGAGACCGGGCTTTCCGTATTCGTTGTAGGTGAAGCGGATGTCCTGCGGCGGCAGGCGCAGATAGTGCGCCAGGATTTCGCGCAGCCGCCCGCGCCCGGCAATGTAGCGGTTGCGGTCCTCGTCGAAGACGAAGGCGGCGGCGCGGGTCCGCTCGTCGCCGCTGAGCAGCCGTTCGAAGCCGTGGAC
>NZ_JAWRXB010001270.1:0-248 GCF_046535245.1 Paraburkholderia sp. SIMBA_030 | reverse complement strand
GTACTTGACCTACTTAGCGCCGCTTCCTTTTTGCAGGTTTCCGCTGCTCCTGGCTCGCTGCCTTCGCAGGGTTCCCTGAGCGGCCGGACGAACGGCTCTCAATGCGTGTCTGCGTTCCGCCGTCCTCCGCTGGTGCGGTGTACTGCAACTGGGCGGGCTTTTCGGGCGCCTGCAAGCCTGCGGCCTTGATCTGCGGATCGTGATGTTCGGTGTGTCCACCGGCCGCCGAGCCGTCAGCTACCACCACA
>NZ_JAWRXB010001269.1:0-248 GCF_046535245.1 Paraburkholderia sp. SIMBA_030 | reverse complement strand
CGGTCTGGCCGCTCATGGTGGTGACGATGTCGCCAGGGCGCGAAGCGTTGCCGCTCGGCATGTTCTCGGCGCACGCCAGGATGCACACCAGGTTGATCGGCAGTTTCAGCTCAAGCACAGCACGCAGGGTGCCGAACACGCTGGCAGCGCCGCCCATGTCGTACTTCATTTCATCCATGCCGGCGCCCGGCTTCAGGCTGATGCCGCCGGTGTCAAAGGTGATGCCTTTGCCGACCAGGGCATACGGC
>NZ_JAWRXB010001268.1:0-248 GCF_046535245.1 Paraburkholderia sp. SIMBA_030 | reverse complement strand
ATAACCTGTACCCGGCGTCGTAGTCTGTTTCTGCCAGTCGACACCCGCACCAATACTACCGTGACCAACGATGACATTGTTTGCCCACTGGACGGTGTATTGCTTCATCTCATCGAGCGTCGCCGACGAATCATAACGACCATAATGGGGATCGTAGTTGTAATCTTTGCTATGGCTATAGCTGGTAATGAGTTGTGATTTAATCAGTTCGCCGTTATAGCGCAGCCCGGCGTCCCAACTTTGGCTAT
>NZ_JAWRXB010001267.1:0-248 GCF_046535245.1 Paraburkholderia sp. SIMBA_030 | reverse complement strand
GGTTTGCCCGGAACGGCCGCCCAGTATTACTTGAGTTTCGCCAGCATGGCCACGGCGACTGCCTTGGCCGATTGTGGGTTCTGGCCGGAAATAACTTCGCGGTCTTCGATCACGTTCTCGCTCCATGGCTTGGCTTCTGAGAAGTTAGCGCCGGCTGCCGTCAGGCCATCCTGCGGGAACAGTTTCATATGGCCGCCGCCGAGGAAGCCTTTGGCCTGCTCCTCTTCCGCGTCGGTGAAGGCGGTGAC
>NZ_JAWRXB010001266.1:0-248 GCF_046535245.1 Paraburkholderia sp. SIMBA_030 | reverse complement strand
CCATGGCCACTCCGTGCGCTGCCACCAGTCGTGCCTGTGTACCAGATGTTGAGGAATTGATCATAATCCAGTCCCCGCAATCCAAAGCATGAGCGACCAATGAAGAAGTTACCGTCTGTGTGGCAGTATCCTGTAAGCTGTATGTTTTTCCTTCTGCAAAAATCAAATCTTTAATCTGATTATCACCAATAAAGCTTCCGTCACCTTTGAATTCTACGCGGTTATAATATGCTTTAGCCGTTTGGTAC
>NZ_JAWRXB010001265.1:0-248 GCF_046535245.1 Paraburkholderia sp. SIMBA_030 | reverse complement strand
CATCATCGAATACATTGTTACCATCTTTATCTAATAAGCTGCAATGCACGTGAAAGCCATTACCAGACTGTAGGCCAAAAGGTTTTGCCATAAAGGTGGCGGTAAGCTTGCGACGAGCTGCCACGGCCTTAACCACTTGTTTAAACAAAATCGCGTCGTCAGCGGCTTTTAATGGGTCATCTACGTGTAATAGATTGATTTCAAACTGACCACAACCATTTTCCGCTAGTGCCGCATCGACAGGGATA
>NZ_JAWRXB010001264.1:0-248 GCF_046535245.1 Paraburkholderia sp. SIMBA_030 | reverse complement strand
CCAATCGGCGCAGCTACTTGCGTTCCTGAACCGATGCCGTTCGAGCCGCTAGTCGTTGAGCCAGCCGGGGCCGAGCTTGAACCTGCTGCCGGAGCGGTGGACGAGGCCGGAGCTGAACTAGCCGACGAATCCCCCAAGACACCCGCCGACGTCGAACCGACAGTCACGGGAACGGTCACCGGAGCGACCACTTGCGTGCCCGAACCGACGCCCTTCGAGCCATTGGTCGTGGCCCCTGCCGGAGCCGA
>NZ_JAWRXB010001263.1:0-248 GCF_046535245.1 Paraburkholderia sp. SIMBA_030 | reverse complement strand
CGGCGCTCAAGCCGATTCTCGACGCGTTCGAACGCGCGTCGCAGAATGGCAATTGAGCGCATCACCGTAACGGAACTCCCATGGCCATCACCATCCGCAAACTCGATTCGACGAGCGACGGCTTCGGCGCCGCGCTGCGCGCGCTGCTCGCGTTCGAGGCGAGCGAGGACGAGGCGATCGAGCAATCGGTCGCGAAGATCCTCGCCGACGTGAAGTCGCGCGGCGACGCCGCGGTGCTCGAGTACACG
>NZ_JAWRXB010001262.1:0-248 GCF_046535245.1 Paraburkholderia sp. SIMBA_030 | reverse complement strand
GGGGTCGGAGGAAGTGCTGGTGGGCGTCGGCGAAAAATGCGGCCTCGTGATGGAGGGCACGGTGATCCTGAACGTGGGCGATCAGCGCGCCGAACTGCGCGCGGGCGACAGTTTCCAGTTCAAGAGCACGGTGCCGCACAGTGTGCGCAATGAAAGCAGCAAGACGGCGCGGCTGTTGTGGATCATGAACACGCGCCCGCCGGTCATTCATCTTTAAGTATCTCTGGCGGCGCCGCTTTTCGCCGGTA
>NZ_JAWRXB010001261.1:0-248 GCF_046535245.1 Paraburkholderia sp. SIMBA_030 | reverse complement strand
CGGGCTTGCCCCGCGAAGAGGCCGGTACAGCCCCCGATTTTTTTGCTAGCGTTGGCGCACTACAACAGGACGCGCGCCATGAGCAGCCTCACCCAACCGGCCACCGCCTTTCGCCACACCGCAGCCGACGGCTACAGCCTCGGCGGCTTCTGCTGGCGCCACGCCCAGCCCAACCCCCTGCGCCCGCTGGTGATCATCAACGCCGCCACCTCTGTGCGTTGCCGCTATTACGCCCGCTTTGCCGACTA
>NZ_JAWRXB010000129.1:0-385 GCF_046535245.1 Paraburkholderia sp. SIMBA_030 | reverse complement strand
CCAGCAGGTCCATCAGTTCTCCGGCAATGTTCACGCGGGCAATCTCGAGGTCGTACTCACGCTGGCCCATGGACAGATCCGGGTAGAGCTCGCCCGTTTCAGCATCGACCAGGTAGGCCGCAAAGGCGCCGGCATCCCGGCGGAACAACGTGTTGGACAGCGAGACGTCACCCCAGTAGAAACCGATCAGATGCAGCCGGACCAGGAGCAACGCTTGGGCGTCGATGAGCCGCGTCAGGGTGTCCTTGCGCAACATTTGGGAGAACAGTGCGCGGTACGGCATGGAGAATTTCAGGTGGCGCGTCACGAGGACAGGGTTCAACGGCCTGCCGTCCACAGTAGTGCGGCCTGTAATGACCGCCACTGGTTCGACGCACGGGACATC
>NZ_JAWRXB010001260.1:0-249 GCF_046535245.1 Paraburkholderia sp. SIMBA_030 | reverse complement strand
CGATCGAAGCCGACGCTCGAGCGGAAGAGGGGTGCGTAGTCGTAAGATGTTGCCATAGCCATATCCTCCTTGAAGCAACATGGATACGGAAGCGCCGAAAGGCGGCGCTCCCAGCATGGCCAGCCCCGGTTTCAGCGGCTGGTGAAAATCGATTTAGTTCAGCCAATATCGGGGTTCAAGATCCGCGACGCGAAAAATTTCATTGCTCATACGATTGGACGAATTCGATGTCTTTCCGCATAATCGCCA
>NZ_JAWRXB010001259.1:0-249 GCF_046535245.1 Paraburkholderia sp. SIMBA_030 | reverse complement strand
GCCAGAGCCCTGACACTAAAAAAGAGAGTTAAACATCTGTGACCAGCCTTCCAGCTGGTCACAGATGTTTAACGCGTCTTGCTACCGTTACTTGGCGGCGTGCTCCGGGCTCTCTGAGCTCACCGTCTGGTTGCTTGCATCTACGGTGTCAGCAGCGGTGCCCGCGTTCTTACGGGTTCGCTTGCTGGCCGGACGGGTACGGATGAGCGCGATCACGCCAGCGATAAGACCGAGCAGGCCGGCGCCAAA
>NZ_JAWRXB010001258.1:0-249 GCF_046535245.1 Paraburkholderia sp. SIMBA_030 | reverse complement strand
TCGACCGTCATGCCGTTCTTGTGCTCGAGGAGCTGGTCCAGAATCCCTTGCCGGGTGCCGGACATCGGATCGGTAGCCATAACGTTGGAGGGCGGAATGAAGGGCGGCGCATAGCCTCAAACAAGAATACCCCCCTCATCACGGCGATACCAATCGGGATTCATGTCAAAAGGTACTCGAACAGATCGCGTCAACAGCCATGTCGCCCACGGATAGCCGATGTATGAGTCTTCGGAAGGATCGCGAATG
>NZ_JAWRXB010001257.1:0-249 GCF_046535245.1 Paraburkholderia sp. SIMBA_030 | reverse complement strand
ACCCACGGTCTCACAATGTCGGTGCCGTCCGGTTTTAAATAATGGAACTTTTGCCAAAGGCCAAAGATCAATAGACGGTTGCCTGATTCAAGGGACAGTGTCGGCTTCAGGGCAGGATCTGCAGTTTGATCCTTGCTGGCGAATCCGACGACAAGATTATTCGCGCAGCCGGTAACCCGCGCTGCGCTTTTCGTGCGTGCCAAATCAGAGCCCGCAGGAAACTTGCTTGGAGGGGGAGAACTTTTGCGG
>NZ_JAWRXB010001256.1:0-249 GCF_046535245.1 Paraburkholderia sp. SIMBA_030 | reverse complement strand
GTCGCGGGCCCGAGGGACAATGAGCGTCTCGATCGCGTTCGTTCCGACGTCATCGGGCCTTTCGGGTTGGATGGCAGGGTTCCAGCTCATTTACCAGTCCTTCTCATGCCGTGACGGCCGTAGCGGCGGAGCGAAAGACGCGCGGTCGCCCGCTCCCCATTTTACGTCGGGTTATAACCCTGTACCAGCCTTGGGCGCCTGGGTGTTGAGCAACTGCTGCTCCCACAGATAGGCGATACCGCTACCACC
>NZ_JAWRXB010001255.1:0-249 GCF_046535245.1 Paraburkholderia sp. SIMBA_030 | reverse complement strand
GGCGCTTGTTTGTTTGTCGTGTTTGCCGATATCGAGAAGCATTTCGTTCAGATCTGCGGAAGTCGTCAGCACGTCGCGCTCCCTTCGTACCTCTTCTATGAACGACGACAGGAACCTTCTCGCGCGGTGCTCGCTCCGTCGACCGATCGCCTTCTCCTTGAGGAAATCGACGACCGTCGATTTGATTTCATCCGTGACGAGGTCTCTTGCTGCCGCGATGACTAACGAGGCGGTAATGGGATCTGGCAT
>NZ_JAWRXB010001254.1:0-249 GCF_046535245.1 Paraburkholderia sp. SIMBA_030 | reverse complement strand
GCCGACGAGGCGTGCATGCGCGTCGGGCCGCGCGCTGAGGATCATGCTCTGGTTCACGACGTGGACAGCCTGCCCGCCGACGTCGAGCAGCACGATGCCGACGACCAGCAGCGCGATCGACGTGCCGGCGAACGCGAGCGGCAGCCACGAGAGCGCAAGGAGCGCCAGCGCGACGCCGGTGGCCGCTTCACCGAGCCCGCGATCGGCGAGCCGGCCCGCGCGCGCGGCGGCGGCCGCCCCCAGTGCGCC
>NZ_JAWRXB010001253.1:0-249 GCF_046535245.1 Paraburkholderia sp. SIMBA_030 | reverse complement strand
ATCGCGCCACATACTGCGACGGTCGTTGGGATGCTTCCCGACAATGATGCCCAGGCCTTCCCTCGAACGTCGCGAATAAGGTGCTAGCGACGCGGCTACCGCGCTCTGCTGTATCGTCTTCCGAGGACGATCCGACAACCAAACCGAAAGGAGATTTCTGATGAAGGACTATCCAAAGCCCCCCTTCGAGACACCGCGCCAGCCAATGCCCGGCAAGACCAATGTGATGTCACCTGTGCCGGATCACGG
>NZ_JAWRXB010001252.1:0-249 GCF_046535245.1 Paraburkholderia sp. SIMBA_030 | reverse complement strand
CAGGACGATCTCGAACGCGCGTGCGCGCTCACGGACGCGGCCTTCGACACCTTCCGCGAAACGCCGCTCGACACGCGTGCGCGTTTTCTGGAAACCATCGGCGAGCAGATCATGGCGATCGGCGACGCGCTGATCGAACGCTGTATGGCCGAAACCGGTTTGCCGCGCGCGCGGCTCGAAGGCGAACGCGCGCGTACGGTCGGCCAGTTGCGTCTCTTTGCCAACGTGTTGCGTCACGGCGATTTCGTC
>NZ_JAWRXB010000128.1:0-387 GCF_046535245.1 Paraburkholderia sp. SIMBA_030 | reverse complement strand
CTTCTTGGACTTCAAGGTCCCAAAGCTCATAGGCCTTGGCGTCCATGAGGAACTTATCGTCATCGATAGTCCAGGTCCACAGCGCTACGCCGGCTGATTTGACTGCTTTACGAAGTTCGTCGGCACTCCATTCGGTTTGATTGCTCATGAAATTTTTCTCGCTACTGACGTCCGCGGACCTTCTGCGCTTTCCGATCTAACGGAAACGCGACGGCTGGCCAACAATTATGTAGCACGCGTGGTTCTGGTCCAAGGTTTTAACAGGAAACTTTCCGGAGCTGACGGGGTTCGCTATGCAAGTCAGGGAGATGGCATATGCGCACTGTTCATGTGGTTGAAGGCGAACCGCCCGTCAGGCTTACGCTAATCGACGCGTTAGAATACGCC
>NZ_JAWRXB010001251.1:0-249 GCF_046535245.1 Paraburkholderia sp. SIMBA_030 | reverse complement strand
AGACCAACCAACTGAAAGCGCGCCTCGAGCAACAACTGCCGCATTTGCACCCTTCGATCCACCTGCCTGAGCAGGACGCCCAGGGTACTTTGGCGCGTTTCGTCAGCGCCTACATCGACCAGGTGCCAGAGCTGCTGGAGGCTGCCCACGAGGTGGCCCGCGAAGCAGGCATCGAATCGCAGATCAAGCCGGTGCTGAAAAGTGCCGAAGCTTATTTCATGCAGCCGCCCAGCGTGATGCAAGGGCACG
>NZ_JAWRXB010001250.1:0-249 GCF_046535245.1 Paraburkholderia sp. SIMBA_030 | reverse complement strand
GATGCGCTATTTCGAAGGGCGCGGGCGGTTGGCTTCGTTCGGCGTGTATTGCGTGATCGCCGGCGTGTTCTTCCTCGGCTGGTTCATGATGCATCCGCAGCCGGTTTGACGGTTGCGGCGCCGGTGTCGCGTGATATGGCGCGATGATCGGGTATAATTTCGGGCTCGGCTTCATGCCGGGCCCGTTTCGTTTCGGGGCTTTGAGTTCGTGGTTGTTGGAGCTGGCTCGAAGCTTCGTGCGTTAAATGC
>NZ_JAWRXB010001249.1:0-249 GCF_046535245.1 Paraburkholderia sp. SIMBA_030 | reverse complement strand
AGCGCGATCACGCGCGAATGCTGCCACGCGGTGCGCTCGGGCGTGAGACCCGGCTCGCCGAAGAGCGGCTGCTCGTCGGGCGTGTCGGCGTCGGCGTCTTCCACCGACACCGAGAGGGCGCCAAGCTCGAGCAGCGCGTCGGAGAGTTCCTCCGCGCGGTCGCGCTCAAGCTCGACGATCAGTTCCCGGTAGCTCATGAATTACGCTTCGTCCTTTTTCACCGACTGACGCTCGGCCAGACGGCTTTCG
>NZ_JAWRXB010001248.1:0-249 GCF_046535245.1 Paraburkholderia sp. SIMBA_030 | reverse complement strand
ACCTTTGCCCGTGCGCTGCGTTCGATCCTGCGTCAGGATCCGGACGTGATCATGATCGGCGAAATCCGTGACCTCGAAACCGCGCAGATCGCGGTGCAGGCATCGCTCACGGGCCACCTCGTGCTCGCGACGCTGCACACCAACGACGCGGCCTCGGCCGTCACGCGCCTGACCGACATGGGCGTCGAGCCGTACCTGCTCGCGTCGTCGCTGCTCGGCGTGCTCGCGCAGCGTCTGGTGCGCCAGCTC
>NZ_JAWRXB010001247.1:0-249 GCF_046535245.1 Paraburkholderia sp. SIMBA_030 | reverse complement strand
CGGCACCGTCGAACTTCTTCATCAACGGCCGCTACATCCTGCAGCCGGAGGTCTTCAAGATTCTCGAAACCCAGGAGCGTGGCGCGGGCAACGAAATCCAGCTGACCGACGGCATGCTGAAGCTTCTGACGTCGCAGGATTTCGCAGGCTATCACTTCAAGGGAACGACCTATGACTGCGGCGCCAAGGATGGCTTCATCCTCGCCAACGTCGCCTTCGCGCTCGACCGTGCGGATATCCGCCCGACCG
>NZ_JAWRXB010001246.1:0-249 GCF_046535245.1 Paraburkholderia sp. SIMBA_030 | reverse complement strand
CCGACGCCGCGCACCTCGAGCAGGCAATCGGCGACGGGCGCACCGGACGAACCCGGCGCGGCGAGCGACGCGGCCGGCGCGCTTTCGTTGGCCATCGGGCGCGCCATCCTGGCTGTAAACATGGACGTTCCTCGAAAGTCACACGCGAACCCGGACGCGCCGGGCCCGCGCAGTTCAGCGGAAAAACCCGTCAGTGCTTCGCGTACTGGTTCATGTTCTCCGGCGTGACGAGCTCGAACGGCACGTTCA
>NZ_JAWRXB010001245.1:0-249 GCF_046535245.1 Paraburkholderia sp. SIMBA_030 | reverse complement strand
ACCGTCCACGGTGAGTGAGGCGTGTAGCGTCGTGCCGCCGTCGTCATCCGTTTCCGTTTTAACATTGCCCAGCGAATAGCGGCCCCACTGCCCATCACCCCCGCTGGAGGGCAGGTATTCGTCTTGGAATATCTGCCAAAGCTGCTCGCCGCTGACCTCCCCGCCCACGGTGTCCGTGCGGCGCTGGATTACGCCAGAGAACTCGATCTGGGCACGGCGCGGCAGATCCAGGCTGTGCTCGGTCTTAAG
>NZ_JAWRXB010001244.1:0-249 GCF_046535245.1 Paraburkholderia sp. SIMBA_030 | reverse complement strand
CGAGCGTGCGGTCAGGAACTGGCCGACGACGCGCCATTCGATCTGTCCGCGCGCGAACGCGACCGCCACATACGCGAGCGCGGCAATGATCGCGATCGACGCGACATAGCGGCCCCAGTAGCGCCGGCGCACGCGCACGAACCCGGCGATATCGTCCGCGGCGCGGGCGGCCGGCTCCGGCGTGTCATCGAGACGGCCCGATTCGGATGCGCTCAGCATGACGGCCCCCGGTAGTCGGCTGCCCATGCG
>NZ_JAWRXB010001243.1:0-249 GCF_046535245.1 Paraburkholderia sp. SIMBA_030 | reverse complement strand
TGTCAGGGCAAGCCGAAGGTAGCCTTTTTTATTTCGTAATCCTGTAGATATTCTTCCAGCGGCTTTGCCGTTCCCAGAGAATGAATTTCACCACTGTCTTTATCAATAATAAAAGGTGCGTTACCAGCTAAGCGCGCGGCCTCATCTCCAGTTTCGAGAAATTCTCGTGCTTCGAAACAGAAATACCAGCCCTGGCTAAAGCGTCCATGTAGAGTAATGACGACCGGGAGATCTGCATCATCAAGGTAA
>NZ_JAWRXB010001242.1:0-249 GCF_046535245.1 Paraburkholderia sp. SIMBA_030 | reverse complement strand
CTCCGGTGGCGATCTCGCCGATACCCTGAGCGGCCTCGGCGGCAACGATACGCTGCAAGGCGGGCTCGGTGCTGACACCATGATCGGCGGTGACGGCAATGACGTCTACGAAGTCGATGAGGCTGGTGACGTTGTGACCGAAACCTCGGCAGATGCCCTCATCGGCGGTACCGATCGCGTCGAGTCCGACATCGACTACACGCTCGGCGCAAATCTCGAGAATCTGGACCTCAACGGCGCCGCTGTCAG
>NZ_JAWRXB010001241.1:0-249 GCF_046535245.1 Paraburkholderia sp. SIMBA_030 | reverse complement strand
CTTGGTGTTGATGAAGCCGGTGCAGGTGCCACCAGCAAAGGTGCGCGGTTCCTGGCGCGGACGGTCGAGCGGCAGTTCCGGCAGGCCCGGAATGGACTTGAACTGATCAAGCCAGAAGGCTTCGGTCGCAGCCGAGCTTTCCGTGGTCGGCGCATATTGCGTCGCATAAGTGGCGAAGGACATAGCCTTCGGCAGAGCCACGTCCGTGCCTTCCTTGATTGCCGAATAGACGGTCGACAGCTCGCCGAC
>NZ_JAWRXB010001240.1:0-249 GCF_046535245.1 Paraburkholderia sp. SIMBA_030 | reverse complement strand
CCGCCAGATCGTCGGACATGGACGAGCGCGCATGCGGATCGATCGTCAGCATCGCGCGGCCAAGGCGTTCGAACCACGCATCGGACACCGTCAGCAGACGCGGAATCCACGTCGCGGGCAGCGGCGTCACCTTCGCCGGCCGGATGCCCGCCAGCCCGAGCAGCGCGAGCGCTTCCTTTTGCGCCATCGCGAGACACAAGCGGTACGCGCGCTGCGACAGTTCTTCCTTGAGCGGCCGGTTCGCCAGCG
>NZ_JAWRXB010001239.1:0-249 GCF_046535245.1 Paraburkholderia sp. SIMBA_030 | reverse complement strand
ATGCAATAACGGAACGCCGTTCGGGCGCGGACTGAGCGGCTCATCCGGCCCCGTCATCGCTTCCGTTGCCGTATTCAACTCCGCGCCCACGCCTGCAGCGCCCCTCGCGCGCATGGTGCACAATTGAGCCTTGCGCCGCGCCGCCGCGCGCGGCCCGCTTCTTCCCGTCTTCTCTTACTGCTCACTGCGATGAACCAGCCGCCACTGCCCGTCACCGTGCTCTCCGGGTTTCTGGGCGCGGGCAAAACC
>NZ_JAWRXB010001238.1:0-249 GCF_046535245.1 Paraburkholderia sp. SIMBA_030 | reverse complement strand
CAATTTTCCAGCCTTTAAAAAATGGTCGGTAGTTGGTTTTTATCGTCTCGGCCTTTTTGCTGTAAAAAGAAGCGCTATCATTGTACATGGTTTGTTTTGCCGAAGCTTTAAGCATTACTTTCCAAGCTTGCTTTTTTTTAGTCTCGTTTTTAATTGTATCTGCAGTGTAACCTGCTGCTGCCAATTCGGTAAAGGCGGCAGTACTCTTATCGAGATAGTGAGAAACTGTATCTGCATAGGCCCTGTAAG
>NZ_JAWRXB010001237.1:0-249 GCF_046535245.1 Paraburkholderia sp. SIMBA_030 | reverse complement strand
CCGCTGATGGAGGTCTTTGCCGAGCACTTCAGCATGGTCACCACTTCAGCTGCAGTGATCGGACACGTTCAGGTCGAGCAGCTGTTCAAAGGCGCGGTCGGCGCCCGAAAAGGCCTGGAGATCATGATCAGCGATCTGCACACGGTCTGGCACGAAGGCGTGACCGTGGCGCTGCGCTACAAGGAAATCCATCGTCTGAATGACGTCGAAACGTCGCGCATCTCGCTCGCGATCCTGCGTGTTCAGCAC
>NZ_JAWRXB010000127.1:0-388 GCF_046535245.1 Paraburkholderia sp. SIMBA_030 | reverse complement strand
TGTTCGGATCGCGCGCCGCGACCCAGATCGGCGGATGCGGTTCTTGCAGCGGCAGCGGCGACGACGTGGTCGACGGGAATTTCCAGAACTCGCCTTCGTGCGCGTAATCGCCTTCCCAGAGCTTCTTCACGGCGGGAATCAGTTCGCGCATGCGCTGACCCGCGTTCCAGGCGTCGAGGCCCGGCATCAGACGTTCATATTCGAACGAATATGCGCCGCGCGCAATGCCCAGTTCGAGACGGCCGTTCGTGATGATGTCGGTCATCGCGGCTTCGCCTGCGAGCTTGATCGGGTGCCAGAACGGCGCGATCACGGTGCCCGTGCCGAGACGCACGTTCTTCGTCTTGCTCGCGAGATCGACGAGATTGAGGAACGGATTCGGCGCGAT
>NZ_JAWRXB010001236.1:0-249 GCF_046535245.1 Paraburkholderia sp. SIMBA_030 | reverse complement strand
CCACCCATGACGACAGCGGTGAGCAGAGCGTCGCCCTGGCCGATTACCTGGCCCGCGCCAAGGAAGGCCAGGACAAGATCTACTACCTCACCGGCGAAACCTATGCGCAGGTCAAGAACAGCCCGCACCTGGAAGTCTTCCGCAAGAAGGGCATCGAGGTCCTGCTGCTGACCGACCGTATCGATGAGTGGCTGATGAGCTACCTCAACGAGTTCGACGGCAAGAGCTTCGTCGACGTCGCCCGTGGCG
>NZ_JAWRXB010001235.1:0-249 GCF_046535245.1 Paraburkholderia sp. SIMBA_030 | reverse complement strand
ATTTCACGGCGACCGCCCCGCAGATCCAATGGGTGGTCGAAGCATATGCGCTCACACTCTCGGCCCTCCTAATCCTGGGAGGCCGACTCGGGGACCTGTATGGTCACAAACGCGCTTTTATCTTGGGCAACGTTCTGTTTGCCGCGTCTTCGCTCTTGTGCGCCATTTCTGGCTCGCTTCTTGAGCTTGTCGTATCGCGAGGGATTCAGGGGATCGCCGCGGCCATGCTGGTCCCCTGTAGCCTTACGC
>NZ_JAWRXB010001234.1:0-249 GCF_046535245.1 Paraburkholderia sp. SIMBA_030 | reverse complement strand
ATTGGGTCCGCAACCTGCAGGTCGGCCCGTTCCTCGTCTATCCCAAAGTCGATCAGCGCGGGCTGTTTTCCGTTGAGGGAAAGTTGATCCTCACCGATCTGCCCGCGCCGCTTCAACTCCGGTACATCGCATTGCCGTCGGACACCACGTCATTCGATGCGCTGTTCGTCGAGGTGCTTGCGTGCCGCCTGGCGGCTGAATGCGCGGAGCCGATCTGCCAGAGCACGACGAAGGCCCAGGCGAAGTGGC
>NZ_JAWRXB010001233.1:0-249 GCF_046535245.1 Paraburkholderia sp. SIMBA_030 | reverse complement strand
GTCTCGGCGAAAACGCGATCGTGCCGATGAACCTGCTTGGCTCCAAGCCCCGCGCCGATTTCGTCGTTACCGGGTCGTGGTCGCAAAAGTCCTTCAAGGAAGCGCAGAAATACGGCACCGTGCACGTCGCCGCGAGCGGCCAGACGGCGGACGGCTTCACGCGCGCGCCGGGATTTTCCGAGTGGCAATTGTCGGACGACCCGGCTTATGTGCATCTGTGCACGAACGAGACGATCCACGGCGTCGAGA
>NZ_JAWRXB010001232.1:0-249 GCF_046535245.1 Paraburkholderia sp. SIMBA_030 | reverse complement strand
CATTTATTATAACTAATGAGGCCTGAAATATGTACGTAAACATAATTACATTCATAGAGACATTATTGAGAAATAAATGCGTAAAACAGATTGATAATTCAGATATAAATTGACACACTGAATAGACCTTAATTGTGGCTCACGGCTCACTATGTTTTAACTCTATAAATTTGACTATCTGCGGTAGTGCATTATGGCTGTATATAAGTTCTATCTAGGCCACAGAGAGCTTTCTAAGGCTGTTTTTGA
>NZ_JAWRXB010001231.1:0-249 GCF_046535245.1 Paraburkholderia sp. SIMBA_030 | reverse complement strand
CTCGGGCCGCGAGGTGATGGCCGAATTCCGCCGCTCGACCGGGCTGCCCACGGCCACCAACATGATCGCGACCGACTGGCGGCAGATGGGCCACGCGGTGCAGCTGCACGCCGTCGACATCCCGCTCGCCGACCCGCACTTCTGGACGATGCAGGGCTCGGTGCGCGTCGCGCAGATGTGCCGCGACTGGGGCCTCACGTGGGGTTCGCATTCGAACAACCACTTCGACGTGTCGCTCGCGATGTTCAC
>NZ_JAWRXB010001230.1:0-249 GCF_046535245.1 Paraburkholderia sp. SIMBA_030 | reverse complement strand
AAGAGGAGATATAGTCCGAGGGATCCGACAGCGAGGCCGATCGCCGCTGCCCAACTCCAGTTTTCCTGACGCAAAACCATCCCGAAGACGAACAAACAAACCGGCGTCAGAGACATTTCCAGCACCGCGGCGGTGCCTGAAGGGATCTTTGTCATTCCCCAGAACAGGGGGCCATAGCAAAGAGTGATCATCAGGAGGCTTGCTACAGTCAGCCCGCACCAATCAACAGCCAACGCTCGTATTGACTGA
>NZ_JAWRXB010000126.1:0-388 GCF_046535245.1 Paraburkholderia sp. SIMBA_030 | reverse complement strand
CGATCCGCCTGCCGAACGCCCTCATGCCGCCGCTGATGAACAATCACGGCAATTACATCGTCTCACTCGGCAATGTCTGTCGCTGGCTGGCGGGCCACGCGGAAGCGCTCGGCGTCGAGATCTATCCGGGCTTTGCCGCCACCGAAGTGCTCTATAACGACGAGGGCGCCGTCATCGGTGTCGCCACCGGCGACATGGGCGTCGAGCGCAACGGCGAGCCCGGCCCGAACTTTACCCGCGGCATGGAACTCATCGGCAAATACGTTCTGATCGGCGAAGGCGTGCGCGGCTCGCTTGCCAAGCAGCTGATCGCCAAATTCGACCTTTCGAAGGACCGCGAACCCCAGAAATTCGGTATCGGCATCAAGGAGCTCTGGCAGGTCAAGCC
>NZ_JAWRXB010001229.1:0-250 GCF_046535245.1 Paraburkholderia sp. SIMBA_030 | reverse complement strand
GTGTTGCAGGCCACCATCGCGCCGCAGGACGGGCACGTGGAAATCGCCGTGTCGAATCCGGGCGAACCGCTCGATCCGTTCGTGCGCGAGCATATCTTCGACCGTTTCTATCGCATTCAGGAAGCGCGCTCGAACAGCCACGAGAATCACGGCCTCGGATTGTCGATCGTGAAGGCGGTCGCGGAAATGCACGGCGGCACGGTGTTCGTGCGCAGCGCCAACGGCATCAATACGTTCGGTTTTTCGGTGG
>NZ_JAWRXB010001228.1:0-250 GCF_046535245.1 Paraburkholderia sp. SIMBA_030 | reverse complement strand
CACTGGGTGCCGCCCGAATTGCGCGAGGGCCGTGGCGAGATCGACGCGTCGCGCGCCGGCACGCTGCCGGCGCTGGTCGAGCGCAGGCATCTTCATGGCGATCTGCACGCGCATACCGACGCGTCGGCCGGGCGCGACAGCCTGCGTGCGATGGCGGACGCGGCCCGCGCGCGCGGGCTTGCGTATCTGGCCGTCACCGATCGCATGCCGGATGTCGGTGGCGGCCGTACCGATTGCGACTGGCTCGTGC
>NZ_JAWRXB010001227.1:0-250 GCF_046535245.1 Paraburkholderia sp. SIMBA_030 | reverse complement strand
AACCACTTCAGTGTCTTTTACCGGAACACTCTTCCAGTCGCCTGCTTTATCGAACAGACCAAACTGGTAACTGTAGGTAAAACGGGATTCCTGCGCTTCAAGCTCCATCCACCAGCCCCAGAACTCACGCACTTCCGGTGCAGGTTTCACGTTGACGCATACAGCCAGACAATCGAAAAAGAATCGATTATCTTCGCACTTACCTTCACGAATATACGGGCCTACTGCGGTAAATTTTTTGATCAATCTG
>NZ_JAWRXB010001226.1:0-250 GCF_046535245.1 Paraburkholderia sp. SIMBA_030 | reverse complement strand
CTTTATGTCCATCCTAGGATGAGGACCATCACACGATGCAGATCATGAACGAGCCCGATTCCCATGCGTCCGGTACAGCCGGCCCCGAAGCGATCGCCGAGCGGATTCGCACCGCGATCCTCGAGCATCGGCTCGCGCCCGGCGCGAAGCTGACGGAGGCGCAGCTCTGCGACGTGTTCAACGTGAAGCGCGGGACGATCCGGCAGGCGCTCGCGCTGCTCGCGGCCGACAAGCTCGTCGATCTCGAGCC
>NZ_JAWRXB010001225.1:0-250 GCF_046535245.1 Paraburkholderia sp. SIMBA_030 | reverse complement strand
GATTCATTCCTGATATAGGCGGTCATGCTCACACACCGGCACATCGAGGGCTTCCGCGCGCTGATGGTCACCGGCAGCACGACGCGTGCGGCCGAGATGCTCTATACGTCGCAGCCCACGATCAGCCGCGAGCTCGCGCGGATGGAGCAGGTGATCGGCTTCGCGCTGTTCGAGCGCTCGCATGGCCGGCTGCGGCCGACGATGGCCGCGCTCACGCTGTTCGACGACGTGCGGCTCGCGTATGTGGGGC
>NZ_JAWRXB010001224.1:0-250 GCF_046535245.1 Paraburkholderia sp. SIMBA_030 | reverse complement strand
GCCAGTACCAGCGCAACCCAGCCCCAGTGGGGGAATTGTGCGACCGGGATCATGGAAATGATGAACAACGGCACCGTGAAGATCGCACCGACAATCAGGCGCCGTTTCAGGTCCGATTTCGGGGCCACGTCGGCGTGGCCGGGCGGGGCCGGCATGCGTTCTTCAACGACGTCGCGGGAGCCAGGGGTTTCGGTGTCCCGTGCGGCGCCCGCGCCGGCCGTGGCGTACGGGTCGGCCTTGAGGTTTGCCT
>NZ_JAWRXB010001223.1:0-250 GCF_046535245.1 Paraburkholderia sp. SIMBA_030 | reverse complement strand
CATGATCTGCAACACATAGCAGATGGATTCCAGTTATTGCATCCAAGAGGAGGTCTTCCTCCTTTAATTGTCTTTAATTTCTCTCTTTTGATTTTTTCTAGATTTTTCATAATAAATATTTATTGATTGGTATCGTAAATATCAATTTCTTTTTTTTATTACGCAATAGTTTAACTTAAATTAACTTGATGTTAATAAAGTGTACTTTTCTTACTTAAAAAAATTTGTATATCGTAAAACTGAAAATTCC
>NZ_JAWRXB010001222.1:0-250 GCF_046535245.1 Paraburkholderia sp. SIMBA_030 | reverse complement strand
CTCCTGAGCTGCGGGAACGGACTGGGGCGTAAAAGACCGAACATCTTCACCAAAAAACACCTTCGCCGCGCCGTCCGGCACGTCCCGCAGGACGGCGTGGCCGCTTCCGTCGAGTTTGCCAGCCAAGGTCGTTCCGTCCTCGAACACCACTTTGTAGGGAGCCTGCGGTACAGGCTTGAGATTGCCGTCCGTGAGATTGAGCTCAAGCTTGTTGTGGAGATCGCCCTTCGCGAGCACGGGCAGGTCATAC
>NZ_JAWRXB010001221.1:0-250 GCF_046535245.1 Paraburkholderia sp. SIMBA_030 | reverse complement strand
CGCGTGAGCGGCTCGACCGACGCGCGGCGGCACGCATCCTGCGGATTCATTCAACACTTGCCGGGAGGCACGCATGGCGATTCTTGAAATGCTCGGCTTCGGTACCGAGGGCTGGGGCGGCGTGCTGTTGCTCGCCGCGCTGATGACGGTCGCGCTGACGCTCGCCGCGCTCGCGGTCGGCGCCGTGATCGGCGCGGCGATCGCGGCGGCCAAGCTGTCGCGCCACCGCAGCGCTCGCCTGCTCGGCGAC
>NZ_JAWRXB010001220.1:0-250 GCF_046535245.1 Paraburkholderia sp. SIMBA_030 | reverse complement strand
CGACAGTATGTGTAATCGAACCTGGACCAATACGCTTTCGCAAAAGCTTGGCTTTTCTCTTAGCCCAGTCAATCGACGGAGCGAAGACTATCTCATCCGATTTGCCCATGGTGGTCACCTCCAAATGAGTCATTCCACGCGCAGAGAGTAGCAATGCTGCGCGGATTTCACAAGAGTCACGTTTATAAGAATGGTCTACGACGATTTCTGACCTTCCTGGCACGATTAACGCTTGACTTGCGATATTGGC
>NZ_JAWRXB010001219.1:0-250 GCF_046535245.1 Paraburkholderia sp. SIMBA_030 | reverse complement strand
CGCGTGGTCCGGGTGAAACAAAGATCGAACTCGATCGCCGTCGTATCCGGACCCGGATGGCTAAGCTTCGTCGCGAAATCGCGGCAATGAAGCCGGCCCGTGAGACAAAGCGGGCCAACCGCCGTCGTAATGCTGTCCCTTCCGTAGCGATTGCCGGGTACACCAACGCCGGCAAGTCGTCGCTGCTGAACCGACTGACGGACGCAGGCGTGCTCGTGGAAAACGCGCTGTTCGCCACCTTGGACCCCAC
>NZ_JAWRXB010001218.1:0-250 GCF_046535245.1 Paraburkholderia sp. SIMBA_030 | reverse complement strand
CCATGTTCCTCTATCCGCTGATGATTGCCCCGATCGTGGCCGGTCTGCTGTGGAAGTTCCTCATGATCGACAACTTCGGTTTGCTGGGAACGATGCTGACGCAAGTGGGGATCCTGCAAAATCCGAACCAAATCGGATGGTTGTCCAACCCCGACATCGTTTTGTTTTCCGTTGCAATCCCGGACATCTGGCTAACCACCTCATTCATGTGCCTGGTGCTGTTCGCGGGGCTGCAGAACATACCCGGAGA
>NZ_JAWRXB010001217.1:0-250 GCF_046535245.1 Paraburkholderia sp. SIMBA_030 | reverse complement strand
ATGAAACGATTCCACTTAATCAGACCGTCAACACATCCTGAATTTGCGCAGATCAAGGTCTCAAACGTCTATGAAAAACGGTGTTTTTGGAGCGTCCATGGCCAAACCCAGGACATCACTCACCGCCGTCGAGCGACGCGCGGAAGGGCTCGCCACCATCGCCGCCGTGCTGCCGATTGAGCGCCGCGACGAACTCGCCGAACTTCTGGCCGACAGGGATGTGGAAACGCTGCGCCACCTGGTCAGCCAG
>NZ_JAWRXB010001216.1:0-250 GCF_046535245.1 Paraburkholderia sp. SIMBA_030 | reverse complement strand
CCTCTTGATGAAGATCGTGTTTTCGACCTGCGAGCCAGGAACTACCGACTGATGGATGCCATTGAGCCGCTCATCAGCCAGACCCGCGAGCTGCTGTGCCAGACGGAGACGGTACTGGTTCTAACTGATCCAGATGGGACGATTCTCGACCTTGCTGGTGATTCGCGTATCGTTGGCCCCCTTGGCGAACTCCGCTTAATACCCGGTTGTAACTGGACCGAACGCACTGGTGGGACCAACGCGATTGGCA
>NZ_JAWRXB010000125.1:0-389 GCF_046535245.1 Paraburkholderia sp. SIMBA_030 | reverse complement strand
CTGCTGATCGCGCTCTCGGGCAGTTCGCAAACCACACCGAATTTCTGGCTCGACCCGAAGAACGGCGTGAGTGATCCGCTGATGGGGATGATGCCGCAGTACGACGTGAATTCGCTGCAGGCGCTCGCGAATCTGCCGCTGGCCGGTTCGGCAACGAGTGACACCGCTGGCCCGCAAAATGCCGCGAATGGCGCGCCGCACGTGCAGAATCTGCTCGGCTCGCTCGGCACGTTTACGCGCGGCACGCAACAAGCCGTCGTATCGCATTACAACGTACAGCCTGTGCTCGATATCTTTGGATCAGTGCAAGGCCGCGACCTGGGTAGCGTGGCGAACGACGTCGCCGCCATCGTGAAGAGCGAGGAAGCGAAACTGCCGCCGGGTTCGTC
>NZ_JAWRXB010001215.1:0-250 GCF_046535245.1 Paraburkholderia sp. SIMBA_030 | reverse complement strand
CGGGCGATGCGCGGCCGGATCAGCCCCTCCACGCCGGTGATCTGCTGGATCAGCGTGGCACCTTCCTCCATCAGGAAATGCTTGAATGCCAGCGCCACCGGCGGCAGCCGCTTGTTCTTGCGGTGCACCACATACCAGTTCAGCATAACTGGGAAGCCTTCGATATCGAGCACGGCCAGCTTGCCCGCCTGTAGCTCCAGTCCCACCGTGTGCGCGGACAGGAAGGCGATGCCCATATTGGCGATGACCG
>NZ_JAWRXB010001214.1:0-250 GCF_046535245.1 Paraburkholderia sp. SIMBA_030 | reverse complement strand
GATCACCGCGCGGCACAGCATCGCGAGACGGCGATCGGCGCTGCCCGAGCTATCGGGCAAGGGAATGCGCAGCGTCGAGCGGCGCGCGTGGGCCAGTTCCATTCCCGCGAGACGCGACGCGGCGGCACGCCAGGCGTCGTCGCGATCGTGCTCGCGTTCGGCGAGATTCTTGATCAGTTCGCGCAGCAGGCCGTCGACTTCGAACACCTCGCAGCGCGTGCTCAGATGTGGGATGTCGTGCTCGTGCAGA
>NZ_JAWRXB010001213.1:0-250 GCF_046535245.1 Paraburkholderia sp. SIMBA_030 | reverse complement strand
CGACACCGGCACCATGGGGGTCTACGCCCTCGGCGTCCTGCCGTTCCTGGCGGCGCTCATGATGTTCGGTACCCGGGCATTCAGCAACAAGGCCGATGAACTGCTGGACAAGTAAGCCGTGAGCCACCCATCTTCCATGCAGGACACCCTGTTCATTGGCGTCAGCAGCAAGATGTACATGGGCTACGCACAGAGCCTGGTGTGGCTGGAGCAATTGCTCGCAGAAGTGGACGCCCGTCCGGCCCTCGCG
>NZ_JAWRXB010001212.1:0-250 GCF_046535245.1 Paraburkholderia sp. SIMBA_030 | reverse complement strand
ACCGAGACACAGTATTTTTATAATAATCCCCAGCATTACCAATCGACGGGGCAATTGACGATAGGTTCAGACAATTCCCAGCAGTTAACAGGCTATACATATGCCCATGAGGAAAATAATGCCAATATGCTTGCTGCTAATATGGTGGGGATTCCACTGCAAACTGAAACTAAGGAAAACGGAAAGTTTATTTCAAAGGTGAAAACCCTATATGGGAAGAATACTCAAACCAATAATTTTATACTTCCCG
>NZ_JAWRXB010001211.1:0-250 GCF_046535245.1 Paraburkholderia sp. SIMBA_030 | reverse complement strand
CGCGCGAACTACAAGGACCGCTTCGGCGCCTGCGTCGGCTACCTGACGGCCGAGCCGACCAGCATCAAGCTCGCGAAGGCCTGAACGGCCGGGGGATTCCTGCCGGACGCCCGTGGCCGGGCGTCCCTCTCTTCATCACGTTTCATTCGTCGGCGCTCCACGCCGGTTCATGCGCGATGCCCATTGCGGGCGTCGCGCTTTTTTTTGCGCGCACGCCGCACTGACGCCACGCGCCGCACGGCTCACAGCG
>NZ_JAWRXB010001210.1:0-250 GCF_046535245.1 Paraburkholderia sp. SIMBA_030 | reverse complement strand
AAGCTCCGCCAACCGCTGGAGGCGCGATTCCTCGACAACCTCGACAAACGCGTCTGCAAAAGCGAAGGGTGTGAGTTTGAATACGAATACCCGTACTTCATCCGCAGCCCCGACGGGATGTATCACTTGGTTTATACCTGGAACAACACCTTCATCAAACACGTGTCCTTCAACGATATCTGGCAGTCCGAGCGTCTCAAATGATCAGCCTGTGGCAAGCCCATCTCAGCTTCGCGATGATCATCTTCCT
>NZ_JAWRXB010000018.1:0-199410 GCF_046535245.1 Paraburkholderia sp. SIMBA_030 | reverse complement strand
TCGCATTCAACTGGTAATGCAGCGCGACCGCAGCGATCGACACATTCGGCTGCATCGCCGCACGGATCACCTTCTCCTTGAACTCCTTGCTGTGGCGACGGCGCCGTGTCGGCTGCACCACCTCAGAAACTGCTTCATTCTCGTTCATAGCGTACACGTGTCCATTAATAAAATAGGTGGACACGATCGTCGCTTTCATAACCCGCCGGTTCAAGGCGACATTGCCGGGTGCTTACCGTTCTTCTCACTATTTGCCTGGACGAAGTCAGGTGCTCCGCACTCTCGATGGGTCGGAAAGACATCCATCCGGTAACCATTCCGTTGCTTAATCAGCTGCACTTGCCCAGGGGTCAAGTTCGCGGCGTACTTGTCAACATTGCTTGCATTGATCGAGAAAAGAGGAGATTCCCCTTTATGCTTCCAGTAATCACCTCGCACTTTGCCGTATGTCCAGCCGGAGGCCGGGGGCTGGCTCCCTGAATAGGCGGGGATTCGGCCGTCCGGGCTCGCGGACTTGTCTATCCCCGTGGATTCAGCGTTACTCGCAATTGCCACCAGAGCAACGGTAGACGCCACGGCAACCGCGAGGATCAAACGCACGTTGATACAACGTTTTGCTTCCATTTCAATTCCTTAAAATAGCTGACCAGATAAATCACATTGCCTTTCTTCGCGACTAACGTTACTCACGATCCAAACTGATGAGAAGCAACGAACTCACTGTAAAAACGAAGCTTTCGGCCGACCCTGACGTGAGATGCAAAGTCGATATATGAGTAGAATTGAAAGCATCGATGCACCAACTGGCGACCACTCCAAATCCGCCACGATGCACGCTGAGAAAATCAAAGCGCCGAGCACCAGCCCAAGTACGGCAACCACAATCCCGGCTCGAACACGATATGGTCTCGCCAACGTGGGGGCGCGCAGACGAAGGCCAATAAATGGCAAAAATCGTCAGGTACGGAATTGCTCCGGCAAACACCATAAGCACAATAAGTTGATCCAGCTTTCCCGAAAGGGCGACCAGCATGCCTATCGTCGACGGCACCACCAGTGCAAATACTGGAACATTTCTCTGACTCAATCGCCCCAGAAAATTTGGTAATTCATGATCGTTGGCCATTGCCGCCACCTGGCGGGAGTAACCGAACACCGAACTGAAAAACGATACGCCAATGCCACAAACACCTGCTGCGCTAACCGCAATGATTGTCAGGCGGGACGCGTTGACAGTCGGAGCGGCGAGTGCTGCAAACCGGTCAAGCTTCGCGAGCGCCGAAGGCAGCTGCAGACTCTGGCGCGCGACCTGGAGCTTCTGCACGATTTCGCCGGTGCGCGTGAACAATACGCGATAGCCGGCGTCGATTAACGCATGGCCGATGGCGGACCCCAAGTGACTTTTTCCGCCGCCGGGTGGACCGAACAGGAGGATCGTGGCGCCTTTCTCAAGCCACGAATCGCCGGTGGCCAGCGCCATCACATGCGCCTTCGAGACCATCGGCGCAACGCCGAAGTCGAAGGTGGCGAGCGTCTTGGTCAGATCCAGATGTGACTCGGTGCGATGACGCTCGATTCTCCGTTTGGCCCGCTCGGCGAGTTCATGTTCGAGCAATGCGCCGAGTAACCGGGACGCCTGCCAGCTTTCCTTGTCCGAGCGTTCAGCGAAGTCCGGCCATAACTGGCCGATCGTTGGCAGGCGCAATTCGTTGAGCATCAGCGCGATACGGCCAGCATCGTAGGCGGCGTTCATGCGAGTACCTCGTCATTGAGTAACGTGTCGTAAAGCGCGGCGGACGGCATCTCGACGACAACCACCGGACACTCGGCCTGGCGCGGCGCGAACTCATCAAACAGCGCCTTCAGGTCAGGCAGTTCACCGAGTTCGAGCAACGCCTCGAGCCGCTCGGCCAGTTGCGCCTCGACGCCGTGGTTTCCTGCCAGCTCAAGCAGGCCCACCATGGTCTTGCATGCGCTGCGCGGCGTCAGCGCCTCCTCCAGGCGCTCCCAGGTCCGTCGGTAGGCTTCACGCGGAAACAGATCGTCGCGGAATGCGAGCCCCCTGAAGGCCTGCGGCTTGCGCTTGAGCGAATCGATGAAGTGCCGGTAGTCGATGCCGCGACCGCGCCGTTTGCTCGTGTGCGTGGCTCTCGCCGTGCTGAGCGCGCCGGACAGATAGCAATCGAGCCGGTCGCTGTAGAGGCGCACCTTCAGGCGATGGCCGATCAGCCGCGACGGCGCGCTGTACAGGACGCAACGCACGGTGAACGTGCCGCAGCGGGTCACGCGCGCCTCTTCCTCAGCGAAGTCAGTGGTACGGTGCTCAGGCAGGTCCAGCAAGTGTTCGCGCTCGATCTGGAACGCTGCAGCATTGCGCCGGTGGCGGCGCATCACCACCCCGCGCACGAACTCGTCGTAAGCGGCCCGGTCCGCGAAGTCCCGGTGACCTCGCAACTCCAGGGCCTGATCGACCTGATCCTTCAGATAGCGATGCGAGGATTCGACGCTGCCATTCTCGTGGCCCATGCCACGATTGTTACGTGTGCCTTCCATCCCATAGTGCTCGAGTAGCGCTGCATAGCGAACTGTGAAGTCTTCCTCTTCCTGCAGGTTCCTGAAGGCCGCCGACAGACTGTCGGAGCGGTGTTCGCGTGGGCAGCCGCCGGCCTGCCACAGCGCGTTCTGCAAGCCGGTCGCGAGCGCCTGGAAGCTCTCCCCACCATCGACCACGCTGGCGTACTCCCAGCGCGAGAACGCCAGCACGAAGTGATAAAGCAAATGATTAAACGGGACGCCGCCGATCGTCACGCCCAGCTTGTCCATGTGCGTAAAGTCGGACAAGCCTCGCGCGCCCGGCTGATACGTCTGGGGGAAGAACACTTCCTGGTTCGGCCCTTCGAGCGCGCGCCACTGGCTGACATGCCGCTCAAACGTGCGCCGCATGCTGTCGGGAAAGGCATCAGGATAGTCCTCCTGCAATTTGCGCAGCAGGGTGATCGCCTTCAGCTTTGGCGCAGCGCGTAGCAATGGGACCACTTCGCTCTCCCAGACATCGGCGAACGGATCAGGGCGCGAGCGCCAGTAGCGCCGGGGCTGCTGTGACGGTAGCCCGGCTTCGTGTTCGACACGCCGCGCCGTGCGCTCGCTCATGCCTGACTTCGCCGCAGCGAGCTTCTGCGGATGGTGTTTGCGATGGTTCATGTAGAGGCGGACCTGCTGGTCGGTGATGCGGCTTCCAGACATGGGCTGACCGCCTCTTTTTAGGTTCAGTCAGCCATCCTAAGCCTCGCCGATCCGGCGCCGCCGGCAGTTCGTCGTCTCCGGCGGCTACGCCGCCTCCGACTCCTCACTACCGGCCAAGATGAATGTCGCTACACCGGACGTAGTCATTGTCGCCGCCCAACCCGAAAAAGGTCCGTTTAGCTAAAACGGAATTTCCAACTCTGGCGAAGGAGACGGAAATGTCCACGACGCAAGCAGTCCCACAAGACAAGGATACGGTGATCCCGGGCGAGCTGTACATGAGCTTCGAGCTCGGCGACAAGTCCTGGAAGTTGACGGCCAGCGACGGCCGGCACGGCCCGAGCCGTTACAGCGTGCACGCGGGCGACACCGCTGCCGTACTCGACTGCGCGCGCCGCGCCAAGGCGCGCTGCGGCCTCGACCCGCAGGTCAGGATCCATTCCTGCTACGAGGCCGGCCGCGACGGCTGGTGGCTGCACCGCTGGTTGACCGCCCAAGGCATCGACAACCTCGTGGTTGATGCCGCCAGCATCGAAGTGAACCGACGCGCAAGACGAGCCAAGACCGATCGGCTCGACGGCGACAAACTGCTTGCCATGCTCAGGCGCTACCACGCGGGCGAGCGCGTCTGGTCGGTGCTGCGCGAGCCCACGCCCGAGCAGGAAGACGCTCGCCGCACGCACCGGGAACTGGCCTGGCTCACCCAGGAGCGCATCGCACACATGAACCGCATCCGCTCCCTGCTGATGCTGCACAACGTGCGTCCGCAGGTCGTCATCGGCGGGCGCGACTGGGCGCGCTGGTGTGCAAACCACCGGGATCAGGTGCCACCCCTGCTATGCGGCGAGATCGAGCGCGAGAGTGCGCGGCTGGCGCTGGTCAAGCAACAGATCAAGATGCTCGAAGCCGCGCGGCGCGAAGAGCTGGCCGAGGGCAAGCACCAGCTGGTGGCCCAACTGGCCCGGCTGCGCGCGATCGGACCCAAGGGCGCCTGGGTACTGGTCAAAGAAGTGTTCGGCTGGCGACGTTTCGCCAACCGGCGTGAGGTCGCCGGGTGTCTGGGACTCACGCCCACGCCCTACGACAGCGGAGATAGCCAGATCGAACAAGGCATTAGCAAAGCCGGCAACCGACGAGCGCGCACGATGCTCGTCGAACTGGCCTGGCGCTGGTTACGCCTGCAGCCCGACAGCCTCCTGACTCAGTGGTTCAATCGACGCTTTGCGGCCAACGGCAAGCGCATGCGACGTGTGGGCATCGTCGCGTTGGCACGGCGTCTCGCCATCGCACTATGGCGCTATCTCGAGCACGGCGAGATTCCAGCCGGGGCCTCGCTCAAGTCCGATGCCCCCTGACGTTTCGGGTCAACATCGTTCGCGTGGTCTGGCAAGGAACACATCATGATCAGAGGTCAACGCGCCCGTAACGGCCGCGGGTCACCACACGGTGACCGCTCCCAAAGATGGGGTGCGCCGGTAACTGGGGTTTGCCAGTGCGCCTTGTGCGCATGCTGCATGAGGTGCAGGATCTCCACGTCCTGCACGGATAGAAGTTCGTTGCGGCATTGGCTGGAACGCTCGTCACACCCCGACCTTGGATCAGGATCGAATGGCTATGCGGCACGATCGCTTCATGCCGTTAATGACATAAAGGTATCATCGTGAAATCCGATCCGTTTACCTGACGATCGAAATCGCCTTGACAAACATGTCCCCATAGAAGCGGCCATCCGCTTGCTGGGCGCGCTACCGGCTTGTCGGCCATCAGTAATCCGCATCAAAGTGCTCTTTCGCTGTTTCCTGAAGGCTTGCCTGGACACGAATCAGTCACCGCGAAATGCTGCTTCCAGTAATTCTGGGAATCCGCATTTCGTTCTGGGCTAACTACTTTTAGTTTTGCGCCCGCGCGAGGCCGACCGCTTAGGCGCCACGCTGTCTCTGTCTCCATACGTTTGCCACCACGCCGTCAGTGCCTCCATCGTCGGCCCAAGTCCGCGGGCCTTCGATGTGATCTCGTATTCAACTCGGGGAGGCACTTCCGCAAAGACGGTGCGCGACACCAAACCATCCCTCTCGAGCTCGCGAAGTTGCGCTGTCAGCATGTGTTGCGTGATCCCGGGAATCGCGCGCCGCAGCTCTCCGAAGCGGTGAAGACGCTGATTGAGCAACCAGAGAATCTCCAGCTTCCATTTACCCGATAGCAGCGCGAATGCCCGGCGCATTTCGTCGTGCATGTTGATCTCGCCATCGTCTTTAGTCTGCTTTTCCATACTAAGTGTCACTTTTTCATCCTACTTGATGATTTTCATCTTAGACGACATCCTTCGTCCAAGTCGACGCAAACAAACTAGCTAAGGAAAATCTCATGGCTGAAAACTACTCATACTGGATCAGCACGACTGCTGCTCCTGCTGTATCTGGCTTCCGCAACTCTGTACGTAGTCAAAGGGGACTGGGTTCGTCAGACCCTCGCCGACCTTGGTTACCCCAGCTATCTCGTACCGATCCTCATTGCCGTGAAGATACTGGCTGTGGTCGCCATCCTGTCGCGCATCAGCGTGGCGCTCAGCGATCTCGCGCATGTTCTATCACCTGTTGCTGTCCGCTTCAGCGCACATTAATGTCCGCAAGCCCAGCGGCGCTCTGCCAGCGGCGGTGTGCCTGGTGCTGCTGGTCGCCTCTTTCCTGACGCAGAACGCCGCTCGCGAAACGCCGTCGCCCTACGTCCAGGCCACGACGGGACGGCGAATTACCCCTACTTAATGGAGATCAACATGGCTCGACTCAACGGAAAAGTCGCAATTGTCACGGGTGCCGGTCGCGGCATTGGCCGTGCTACTGCGAAGCTGTTCGCGGCGGAAGGCGCAAAGGTGGCCGTTCTTTCACGCACCGCTGAAAATGTCGACCGCGTCGTCGCGGACATCCAGGCGGTGGACGGCGTCGCGCTCGGTGTGGTCTGCGATATCGCCGATCCCAACCAGATCAAGGCCTCGGTCGACAAGGTGGTGGCCGAGTACGGACGGATCGACATCCTCGTGAACAATGCCTTCGACTCATCCTCGGTCTTGTCGTCGATCCTCAATCTGTCGGCCGAGCAATTGCAGCGCAATTTCGAGATGGGCCCGATCGCCTATCTGAGGACGATGCAGGCCTGCTATCCCCACCTCAAGGCCAGCGGAGAGGGCCGCGTCATCAACTTCGCCTCACTCGCTGGTGTCCTCGGCATGGTGGGCTATGGTCCCTATAACATGGCGAAGGAGGCAGTGCGCGCACTTACCCGGTCCGCCGCGCGCGAGTGGGGCCCTGACAAGATCACGGTGAACAACGTCTTACCGGTAGCGGACACATGGGGCGCGACCGACGCTCCTCCGCCAGCCAATGCACTCGGCCGCTATGGATCGCCGGAGGAGGACGTCGCGCCGGTCGTCCTGTTCCTCGCCAGCAAGGATGCCCAGTTCCTGACGGGATACAGCCTGACGCCTGACGGCGGCATGATCATCGACAGCGCGCGCTGAGCCACAAGGGAGCGAATGCCAAGGACCACAAGTTACCGTGCATATCCGGGAGCGCTGCGATCTTCACGATACCAACAAGTTTAAGTCCAGAGTAGATTGCTTGTTGTCGACGATCTAGCCTGCGACGTCGAACGGCTGCTTGTGGCCGAGCCCAGAAGTACGCGGTCAGCCCGAACAGCGCGGGCCTCGGGCGAAAGCTGAACTTCCGTAGCCGACCCGCTAGGCAGCGGCTCCAACAATGCTATTACTTGCGGTGGACCGCGGTGAGTGTATTTCGCGGTGCATGATCAGCGATTTTCGGGGAAACGTGATCCAGTCGGCCTTGTCGCGTAAATCGAGTGTGAGGGCATGATGGGTCCTGTGATCCTGAATTCGCTGCTTTCGGATCGAACTTGTCACTCACTGGGCGGCGAGATTCGCCGACGCGCAAGAATGTCCGTTGTCGTGAAGACTGACGGGCTCCTGTGGGCAAGGAGCATTCGAACCTCTCCTAAGCCGCCGTCAAACTCGAAGCGACCGAACAAGGCGAACTCTTCTAGTCGCTCATCACCCAGAGGCGAGCTATGCCCTCCTGAGCATCGTGCCCGCAGCCCGGCGAAGCGCAGTCGAATAAGACTACAGCGCGTCTGTGGCCGATTGGCAATCGACGAACGTATGCGCGCGCCCCTCTGCGTATCGCACTGCCTCGTCAGTGGACAAAAATTCAACCGACTCGGCAAAACGTGCAATCACGTTTGCCTGGATGAAGGGCTCCCGCCTATACACGTACCACGCGACTGCGTAACGCCGCTCGGTGCCGTTGAACGACACGGATTGATTCTCGGTTACCTCGACGTAAACGCCGTGCCCCCGATACGGTTCGCAAGAATGGCCGTACATATTTCCTCCCCAGCGTCTGCGCACTGGACAAGTCAGGCTACGCAACAAGCATTCCAGGACGTTCGTTCTTTACAGAATGCGCGCCTCGTGCCGCCCGTAACGAGGTGACGACTTACGCGCCATGATCGGTCGGATAAGGTACTTCAGCTTGCCGTAGCCGGAAGGCGCCTGCGTGAACCACTTCATCGGGTCGATCGTTCAGTGAGCTTGACCCGTTTCGACGGACAGATTTGCAATCAAGTGCTGGGCAAAGAAAAAGCCGCTCGAAAGCGGCCCGTCGTGCCTTACCTCTTGTCGCCGTCGATCGTTATGCGTACGGGTTGCTGGGCACGCGATGGAATTCTTCGATCACACGCTTTTTTGCGTCCGCGAGCCACCTCGACGGCAGCTACTTGAGAGCGGACACTCGCGGCCCGTGGCAACTCGATGGCGCAGTCGGCTCGTCGCTGCGGGGGGAGTCGAGTTCGAGTTGCCCGGGTTTTGCGAGCGTGCCACAGCGCGGGTTTGCAGCGCTCACGCTTGGCCCCGGGCGCGGCCTTCACGACGCGGACATTTCGAAGACGTGGTAGCTCCACGGCGGCAGATCCAGGTAAAGACCACGCGAAATGAGATCGTTGCCATCGCGATCAAAACTTGCCGGCCCCATCATGGCCGTCAGCCGCACCGTGCTGCCGGTCACATCGGCAAATGGGACTCGGACATAACACTGACTCTGGTTGCCCGCGTAGTTGACCACCACGAGCCACCGTTCGCCGCCGTCGCGTTGCCAGGTCCACGCGATGAAACAATCCGAGGTCCAGTTGCCCTCCCACGCCGGCACGATTTCGACCAGGCTCCACGCGCCTTCCCGTAAGACCGGCTGCCGCAGCGGTCGCTTTCGGCCAGAAGGGCTCGGCGCGGATACCCCAGGTCCGTTCGAACACGTCGGGCAAGACCAGCATGGCCATGTCGCAGCGCAGGCCGTCGCATTGCCCGGCGATTCTCTTCAGTTCGCCGATCATCGCCTGCTGCAACTCCGCATTGCCGTAATCGAGCTGCAGCGTGTCGGGCCAGCCGTCGAAGTACGGATCCCGGCCGTGGGCAAATATCAGCGGCCCGTTGCTCGTTCGCACCCGGCAATAGTTGCGCGGGGAGCGAACCAGGTCCGCCTCGCTGCCGTGCACGAAGCAATCCGGATGCGCGTCGATCCAGTCGTGATCCGGCGCCATGTGATTCGGCACGAAGTCGAGCATCAGCTTCAGTCCGCGTTGCTGCAGGCGCTGCCGCAAGCGGGCGAGCGCCTCGGCGCCGCCCAGTTCGCGATGAACCGTGTAGCTGCGGATTGCGAACCCGGAGCCCGCGATGTCGTCGTCCGTGAGGTCCGGCAGCGTCTCGGCGAATTCGCGGCATGCACGCGCGAAATCGCCTGGGCCGCCGGGCCGGTCTGCCAGACGCTCAGCAACCAGACCCAGTCGAAGCCCAGCGCGGCGAGGCGATCCAGTTCGGCATCCGGAATATCGTCGAGTGTCGCGCGCCGGCCGAGCGCACGCGACAAGCCGGTCAGCCAGACGCGGGTGTTGATCTGGTACAGCACGGGGTAGCGTGCATCGGCCATTTTGCTTTCCTCATTGCTCGCCGGGGTCTTGTCCGCTCACCTGTTCCCTGATGACCCGCGCCATCACGCGCCCGCGATCGGTTTCCAGCACGGCCTTGGCGTCGACGCGCCCGAACAGGTCGAGCAGCGGAGCGACCAGACCCGTCCAGCCGGTCTGGTGACTGGCTCCGAGGCCCGCGCCGTTGTCACCGTGGAAGTACTCGTAAAACAGGATCAGGCCGCGCCAGTGAGGATCGTTCTGGAATTTTTCCGTTCCGCCGTAGACCGGCCGTTTGCCGTCCGCATTGCGCAGGAACGTGCCGGTCAGGCGGCGGACGATCTCCTGCGCCACTTCGAAGAGCGTCATGTGCTGCCCGGAGCCGGTCGGGCACTCGACCTTGAAATCATCGCCGAAAAAAGTGTACAGGTTCACCAGCGCGCGGACGATCAGCAAGTTGACTGGCATCCACACCGGTCCGCGCCAGTTGGAGTTGCCGCCGAACATGCCCGTATTCGATTCGGCGGGCAGGTACTGCACCTTGTACTCCTGTCCGCCGACCTGAATCACATACGGATGGTCCAGGTGATACAGGGACAGCGAACGGATGCCGTGCGGCCCCAGGAACTCCTTCTCGTCGAGCATGTAGCCGAGCACCCGTTCGAGTTTGCGTTTGTTCAGGATCGACAGAAGCCTGCGTTCGTTGTAGCCGATGAAGCCGGCGTCGGTCGGGGCAACCTGCGCGATCAGTTCGGGGTAGCGTTTGCGAAACTGCGCGATCAGCTCCACCAGCTTCGGATAGCGCGCGAGGGAGTGCGCTTCGAACACCGTCGACGCGCACAGCGGCAGCAGCCCCACCAGCGACCTTATCTTCAGGCGCGTCGTCTTGCCGTCGGGGAGCCGCAGCAGATCATAGAAAAAGCCGTCATGCTCGTCCCACATCTCGTCTTCGTGTTCGCCGCGTCGGTCCATCGCGTAGGCGATCCACATGAAATGCTGAACGAACTTGAAGGCGACCTCCTCGTAGAGCGGGTCGTAGTCAGTCAGATTGATCGCCATTTCCAGCATGGTCTGGCAGTAGAACGCCATCCATGCCGTGCCGTCCGCCTGCTCGAGCGATCCGCCGGTCGGGAGTTCGGCGCTGCGGTCGAACACGCCGATGTTGTCGAGACCGAGAAAGCCGCCGGCGAACACGTTGCGCCCAGACGGGTCCTTGCGATTCACCCACCAGTTAAAATTGAGCATCAGCCCCTGAAACGAGCGCTCCAGGAAACGCGGGTCGGCTCGTCCCAGTTCTTTCTCATACTTGTACAGCCAGAGCGTGGCGGCGGCATGCACCGGCGGATTCACATCGCTGAAGTTCCACTCGTAGGCTGGAATCTGACCGCTCGGGTGGACGTACAGGCTGCGCAGCATCAGCAGCAGCTGCTCCTTCGCAAAATCGAAATCGACCTGCGCCAGCGCGATCGTGTGAAAGGCCAGGTCCCAGGCCGCGTACCACGGATACTCCCACTTGTCCGGCATGGAGATCACATCGGCGTTCAGCATGTGGAACCACTCCATGTTGCGCACATCGCGCCGCGCGGAGTCGAGCAACGGATGACTGTGATGCTCGCGCAGCCAGAGTTCGAGATCGAAGTAGTAATACTGCTTGCCCCACAACATGCCCGCCAACGCCTGACGATGCACCCGGCGCTGGTCTTCGGTCAGCGACCTGGGCGTAATGCGCTCGTAGAACTCGTTCGCATCGGCAACGCGGCTATCGAAGATCTGCTCGAAGCCGCCGAAAGCGTCATCGAGTCTGGATGGCGCGAGGCGCAAGCGAATGATCGCACTGCCCCCACCGGGTACGTCGCACGTGTAATGGGCCGCGGCCTTGGTCCCGGTTCTCGCGGGATTCACGGCGTCGCGCTGTCCCGAGATGACGTAGGCGTGGAAGGCATCCTTGACGTAGGGCGACGCGTTCGGCTGATCCCACAGGCGCTGCGCATTGCTTTCGTTTTCGGTGAAGAGCGTCTCCGGCGCGCCGTCGCAGTGGAGCCAGTATTCGCCCAGATCATGATGTGCGGCCCGAATGACGCCAGCGCCCGCGTCGTGCAGGGACGGCTTGCGATCGTCCTCGCCCCACGACCATGTGTTGCGGAACCAGAGTGTCGGCAGCACCCGCAGCCGTGCCGCTTCCGGTCCGCGGTTGTGCACGGTAATGCGCACGAGGATGTCTTCCGGAGCCGCCTTCGCGTATTCCACGAACACGTCGAAATAGCGGTCATCGTCGAAGATGCCGGTGTCGAGCAGTTCGTATTCCATCTCCTCCCGCGATCTTTTGCGGTTGGTCTCGACCAGATCCCGGTACGGATATTCCCGCTGCGGATATTTATAAAGGTACTTCATGTACGAGTGCGTGGGCGTGCTGTCGATATAGAAGTAATACTCCTTCACGTCCTCGCCATGATTGCCCTCGCTGTTGGTAAGGCCGAAAAGGCGCTCCTTCAATATCGCGTCATGCTCGTTCCATAGCGCGAGCGCAAAGCACAGCCGCTGCTGACCGTCGCACAGGCCGCCGAGACCGTCCTCGCCCCACTTATAGGCGCGTGAACGCGAATGGTCATGGGTGAAGTAGTTCCACGCATCGCCGTTGTCACTGTAGTCTTCACGCACCGTGCCCCACTGCCGCTCGCTGAGGTAAGGCCCCCACTTCTTCCACGGTACTTGTGCCTCTCGTGAGTCGTTCAGGCGCTTTTGTTCCGCTACGTCCACGATTGCAGGGCCCATGCTTTTCTCCGTTACGGGTGAATGAACTCAGTTCGACGCAACGCAGGTGGGCGCGTCGCACCCACACTCATCGCGCGCGATCAGGCAACGCCGGTACATCGGTATGTGTGGTGCTGAACGTTTTGCTTCCTTCAATACCTAAAAAACGCCTTGACGGTACAAAGAGCCATAACTTCTCAGAGAACGACGACATCGCCGGCACATTCACGTCAAGCGCGTTGCCCGACGCACTCGCGATATCACGCGGAGGGGTCGTGCGCGGCACGCCGGCGGTGATGCTGCGGCTCGCCATCCAGCCGGTCGCCGGTGCTCATGAGCGCAGGCTCGATGGGCGCCGACGGCGCCTCCTCGTCGATCCACGCCTGCAGCAGCGTGAAGGTCACCGCGAGTATCATCGGCCCGATGAACAGTCCGACGATCCCGAACGCGATCACCCCGCCGAGCACCCCCGTCAGGATCAGCAGCAGCGACAGGTCCACGCCTCGCTTGATCAGCAGCGGCCGTCGCACCTTGTCGAGCATCATGATGAGCAGCGTCCAGACCGCCAGTACGAGCGTCGCGATGTGCTGGTCGTGATAGAACAGCCAGACCGCCGCGCCGATCAGCGGAAGCGCCGGACCGATCTGTGCAAGACAGAGGATCAGGATCAGGGCGGTCAGCACGCCCGCGCCCGGGACGCCGGCGACATACAGGCCGAGCCCGCCGAGCGCCGCCTGCGCGGCCGCGGTCACGACGATCCCGAGTGCGACCGCACGGATCGACAGTGCACTGAGGCGCACTGCCGCCGCGCCGCGTTCAGCGGCAATGCGCGTCGCGAAGCGCACCATGCGGTTGGCTGCCGCCTCGCCCTGTGCATAGAGAATGCCGGCAATGACCACGGTCAGCACCAGGTGAATCGCCAGCACGCCGACCGCGCCCGCTTGCGAGAGCAGCCATTTCGCGGCGACGATTGCATCAGGCTGCACTTGCGCAAGGATGCCGCCGCGACCTGCGTCGGACAAGCGCTGCCACTCGCGTGCGGAGCGTTCGCCGGCAAGCGGCACTTCATGCGGCCAGCGGGGCGAGCGAGGCAGCGTGTAGTCCGGCAGTGCCTCGGTCTGGTCGGTAATGTCGCGGCCGTGCTCGGCGATCGTCGACACCGCCCCGTACAGCGGCAGCACGACCACGACTAGCAGCCCGACCAGCATGACGGTGACGGCGATCCAGCGGCGGCCACCGACGCGCTTTTCGATACCGATCATCACGGGCCAGGTGGCGACGACGATCATCGTCGCCCAGATCAGCGCCGGCAGAAACGGATGAACTATATAAAGACTGCCGAAGATCAGCAGCGACAGAATCACGATGATCAGCAGGATGCGAGCAATATCCGCCTGCGGTCGCGAATTCACGTCATTCTCCCGATACGTGACCCAGCCGCAGCCGCGCGGGGGCGTGCGGTCCGGTCGTACATGCCGCCGACAAGTCTGAGAGATGGACAGCGGCCACGCTTGCGTCGGGCTGGTGCGCAGACTGCAGACCCGATGACTCGCCTACTCAGGTTACGACCTTCGAAGCACCGCCGCCATTGGACCTTAGTCCCATGGACTCCGCGGAAATCGACGGTAAGCTACCTTGGGAATGACTATTGAAAATAGCATTGAGCCGGCTGCACGTGGAACTGGTCTTGGTGCTCGCGCGTAGTCGCGACTGCGAAGCCCGCATGACACCGTGCCTGCTCGGCAACTGAACGGAGGAACACACCATGCAGAGTTACTACGCCAACAGGAACCTACCGGAGCCTGTGATCCCGGTCATGAGGTCGCTGGACTTGCTCAAGGGCCAGACCGCGCTGGTTACCGGTGCCAATTCCGGCATCGGCCGCGCTATCGCTGTGGCGCTCGGCAGGGCTGGCGCCAACGTGATAGTCAATTACGTGGCGAACCCGGCGGACGCCGAAGCGGTGGCCGAGGAGATTCGCAGCGGTGGGCAGCGCGCTATCACCGCACTGGCCGACGTAGCCGACGAGGCGCAAGTGCAAGCCATGTTCGCCGCGGCGGTGCTCGAGTTTGACGCCATCGATATCCTTGTCAGCAACGCTGGCATGGAGCGCAACGCTCCGTTCCACGAGATGAGTGTCGGGCAATGGGACGCCGTGATTAATGTCAATCTGCGCGGCGCCTTTCTTTGCGCACGCGAGGCAGTGCGCGAGTTCCTTCGTCGCGGTGTGCGGCCGGGAATCTCGGTGGCAGCGGGCAAGATCATCTTCACCAGTTCGGTCCACGAGGTGATTCCGTGGGCCGGCCACGTGAACTACGCGGCCTCCAAAGGCGGGCTGATGCTGCTGATGAAGAGCCTGGCGCAGGAGGTCGCCGAGAAGCGCATCCGCGTCAATTCCATAGCGCCGGGCGCGATCCGAACGCCGATCAACCACGCGGCATGGTCCACCCCCGAGGCCTATGCCGAACTGATGAAGCTCGTGCCCTACAAGCGCATCGGCGAGATCGAGGAGATCGGCCGAGCCGCGGTCTGGCTGGCGTCGGACTTCACTGACTACATCGTCGGCACGACGCTCTTCATCGACGGAGGGATGACGCTGTACCCTGGGTTCGAAACAGGAGGTTGATCGTTGTGGCAACCCCTCGCTATCCAGAGCTGTACCAGATCAACACGCGGGTCCGGCCGATCGTTCACGCCGGATTGCGGCTGCTCAGCGCGACGGACGTGCGTTTGCACGCAGCGCTCGCTCGCGTTGCACCAGCCGACACGGGTGGTGCGCGAGAAGGTGATGCGCCGCTTCAAATAAGCGCGTCACCTGCAACGCTTCGCTTCGGTCCACGACCAGGTCGCCAATCTCTTCATGCATTGCCGCTACCACACCGACGCAAGGCAAAAGCGGGCGCTACGCACCCAGGCATTCGAGGCCTGGGAAAACGTGACGTGCGCTCCAATGCCGGAGCGCCTTGCAGCGTAAATTAGGTATCCTTCCGTACGGTGTCATCGGTCGCACGCCGGTCAACAAGTTGACAGTACCCATGCCGTTCCAGGTAGCGGCGCGTCGCCTCGAAATAGCTGAAGGTCGATTCGGTCGCCGTGAAATGCAGCGCCATCAGCCGGCTGATCGCATCGTCGACGTACACCAGCAGCGTGCATTGCGGCGCGCTGGTCGGACTGGGATCGGTGCCGTGCCCGTTGTAATAGGCCGCCGCTCGCTGCGCCGCCCTTCCGCACGCTTCACGACGTCCTCCAGAGATTGCACGTTTTCTGGCGTAGTACGACCAAAGCGCTTGTGATAACAATGCGCGATAAATTCCGCGAGGGGGCGCTTCCACGGTTCCTGCTGCCCGTTAGCCAGTGACCCGAATTTTCGGGGATTCAATCCCAGTTCGCGCGCCATCTGGATATGAGCATGGCTCAATCTGAAACGCTGCCTCGCTTCAAACCACGGCTGAAGTTTCGATGGTATCGGCATCAGTGTTCACCTCTGCGCCAGCTTGCGGCGGTCAACCGCTCCACCGCCGCGTAATAACGCGCCTGCGAAGTCGCAGCATCGTCGTTCTGATCCGTCTTCAGAATATCAAACAGATGCTCTGCGACGACTGAGCCGATCGCGTGAACCGCGTCGTGTCGCGTAAGCCCTTCTTTCCCGAGGCGATCCATCGCCCGGACCACGGGTTCAAGATTCAGGGCGATCTGGTTTTCGACGATCGCGTGTAGCGCAGCGTGTGCCGCGACGTTGGGAAGCTTGATCCGGGCAACGCGGTGATACGTTTTGACGAGAGCAATTCGCTCCTGCTCATCGAGTTCGAGCCACGATTCAGGTTCGGGTGCGCACCCGGGGTTGTACTCTTTCATGATGCTAGTCCTGTACCAATTCTGCCTGTCGTAAAACTACCGTCTACCGCTGCGTTGCGTTTCAGTCCAGTCATCGGCGGCATAACGGGCACCCGTCCCACACGACCCGGGGCGACCCGTTGACGACAACACGCCGGGCCGCGGGCCGTTCGGGAACCGTCCATCCCGCGACCTGGATGCATCGCGACGTCATGCCGACAGATGATGCGCCAGCACCGCGGCGACGAACGAGTGCCCCGGAATGGCCGCAAACTGGTCCCGCAGACGCCTGTTGAGCTCGTCGCGTTCCATGCCGGTGGCAACGGCCGCATCCGCCAGCGCACCGTAGGCATCCATCACATCGCTCCCCGTAATTTCGTAACCGGAGCCTGCGGTCATCCAGTGCAACGCTGCCGTGCCACAGGCCATCGCGAATGCAGGCTTGCGCTGTGCGAAATCGCGTGCGGCCCGCGTCAGGGTTCGCGGGTCGGTGGGGCCGCGCATCGCGAGCGACATCGCCAGATCGAGCAGGCCCGCATCCTTCGCAGCGGCGAACCATTTCCCCTCCGCGCCGGGACTGCTCGCGACCAGATCGTGGAGGATGCTGTCGGGACTCCTGTCCGGATATTTTTTCGCGATGGCACGGAATGTCGCGAGATGCGCGGTGGCCTGATTGGCCTCGATCGCGTAGCGGCGATATGCCTCGTCCATCATGCCCGACGACAGAAGGATCGCTTCGCATTTGCGGGCGATTGCGGCAGTGGGCGCATTCAGCCCCCTCGACGCTTCCGCGTAACGCAGTGCTTCAGCCGAACGATTTAATGCGATCAGTGCATCCACCCCGTACTGGCGATACCCCCAACAGTTCAGGCGCGCGCCATTCACGAGAGCGAGCAGTTCCTCATGGCGCCCGGCGGCATTCAGCGCGCTGAGGCAGGCGGTGGTACCCGCGAAATGCTCGCCCAGACCTTCAGCGCCCATCACGCGCGCTGTTATCGGCAACAACCGGTCTGCCCATGAGGACGCGATGGCGGCCGACGTACACAGGTCACCCCAGCGATCGCCCAGCTGTTCGATATACGGCATCGGGTCGTCCTGGAGCGCGTCAAACAGCCGATCCAGCCAGCGCGTGCGTACCGGAGCAGGTACGTCCACCCCGGCGATGACCGGCACAAGGGCATCGATTGTGCGATTCACGGCGGTGCCCATTGCGCCAGAAGAGCTGTCTACGTGCTCGAGTGCCGGCGAAAGCTTTTCGAGCAAAGCGACCGCGCCGCCCGCGGCAAGAACAGGATCGGCACGGGCGATCTGCCGGATTTCGATCAGGGCCTCCTTCAGACGCTGGATCGGCAATGCGGATTTCCAGCCGAAGGCGCCACGCCGGAACCGGGTGGCGAAAGCCCATTTGTGAGCGGTGTGAGAGGTTGTGAGTGTCATGCTCCGGGGTGCCAGTTCAGCGCGTCTTCATATAGGCGGCATACAGCGCCGTGTTGAGCGCCCGCAGTTCGCGCCGGGTTTCCAGCAGTTCGTGATGCCGGCCCTGACGCTCCAGACTGAGTAACTCGAGCATCATCTTCGCCGCCCGCTCGGGCGCATTGCGTCGCGAAGGCTCTGCCTGTCTGAACAGGGATGCGAGGCCGGCCTTTTCCGTGAGTACCCACGCCGGAAACCATGCGAGATCGTCAATGTCGCCGGCGCCGTCGAACGACGTATCAAAGGCGCGCCGCAACGTCTTGACGCACGCGTCGCCAAGCCGGCTCAAAAGCTGGTCAAACCGGGATGGCGAAAGCCACGCAAGTTCCACCAGCAACGGCCAGGCCGCGTCCAGGCCATCAAGCCGGTAGCGTGCCTCCGTCATCCAGCAAAGCGGCGCTGGAATCCGTCGCCAGGACGCGATGCGCAATATCGCATCAGAGGCCTCGGCCCACCGCGCAGCCAGCAGGAAGAGCGGCGCCGCGTGCGCATCCGCGTGGTCCGCACGGAAAGGTAGCGCAGCGGCGCGCCTGGCCAATTCCGCCCAGAGCGGTGCGGGCCAGGTGGTCCCGCTCTGCCCCGGGAACGCGCGCGCGACTGCGGGCTGGACTTCGTGAGATAGCGCCTGGCGAGCCTGCAGGGCGGCTTCGTGACGGTCAAACGGTACCGTCGATCGACCCTCGAGAGCATTGACGATCGAACCGAAGTACACCTGGGCGACATCGTCGGGATACTCGTTCGCAAGGGCATGCAGCGCGCGCCGCGCGCCCGCGGCATCGTACTGCTGCAACGCGGACAGGACGTCATTGCGCAGCATCACGTCGCGGCTATCGTTAAAAATGTCGAGCTGCATCCGTCGGATTCAGAACAGTTGGCTGGTCGGACTGACGAGATTATTCCATTTGACCGTGCTTCTCAATTGCCTGTCGTGCTCGTCGACTGACCCGACGGTTGCGCGCCGACCGCTCGCGTCGGCGACCACGGTGCGGGCGGGTCATCAGTGGTCGTGTTCCGTCGGGTCTGCGAAAGACGGTTCCCAGGCCTGTCCGCCGTAGAACACGCCAACGATTGACACCACCTCGGGATCCACAAGGTAAGCAATGACGGCGCGCTGCCGGTAGTGGGTCACGCGCAGGCCAGGCAACAGATCATCGCGCGGGACGCCGCGCTCAGGGAACGTCTGCGGGCGCAGGCAGAAATTCACGATGGCGTCCACGTAACGAGCCGCCGTGACGGGCGAACCCGCTTCAATGATGAACCGTTCTAAGTCCTCAAGCTGGTCCCGCGCTTCCGGGGCAAACTGCACCCGGTAGGTCATGCGGCGCCCGAGCGCTTCTTCGCCAGGTGAGCGCGCACCTGCTCGGGCGTGAGCGCGCGCGCGGGCTCCGCGCGCAACGCTTCGGCCGCAGGCACCACCTCGTCGCGCAGCCAGGCCTCGATGGCCCTGTCGCGGGCCGCGAGGGTGCGTAGCCCGTCGCGGATCACTTCGCTTTCAGAAGCATATTCGCCGCTGGCGACCTTGGTGCGGATGAGCTCGGCCATCTCGTTGGGCAGGGTAATGCTGAACTGCTGTGTGGTACGCATGGCGCTCTCCAGGCTGACAGGATTTAATCCTACTCAATCGACGGGGGTGCTGGCAAGGCGCGCCGGCCCTGCACAGATGACGACAGCGGCTGCGCGCGACGGGACGGGACGGGACGGGACGGCGCACAGCTTGACGGATCTTCCTGCGGCGAACCATTTCGAAGGAAAAGCTGGATGCGTCTGTCAGGGGCACGCTTAATATCCGCTCGCCGGGGCCAGCATCGAACCGCTACACTTCTTCGCCCCACAGCGACAGGCATAGTCAGCGATCAGTTCGGGCGTAATCGCGTCATCGATAGTGAGTCCATAGGCGATACAAAGCTCGTCGCCCAACAGCGACGACGATCAGCGCCATCGGGAGACCGGGGCAAAACACCGCATCGACTGGTAGAAGGTCGATTACTGTGCGTCAGATCCGCTTTGGTAGTGATCACCGGGGCCGTACGGGAGGCCTGCCCGACTGCAAAACTTTTCTGGGCCGATGCCGTCCGCCGGGCGGAAAACTTTGCGCCATGGGTAAAGCGCAGACCGTTAGTTGCATCCAGGTGCCAGTGGCATGACAGGAGGAATGCCGAAGGGTGTTGGTCCACGCCAGCAAGATTTCGGCAAAACGCCTATAATGATCGGGCATTTTGCCCATCGGAGCGACCATGACGACGATTGCCTTCCGGCCAACGGGTGCGGGAAACCCGCGCCGCGCGGAACTCGCGCTACTTGAACAGTTGCTTGATACGCGTATCAGAAACGATTCCGACCTTGCTGACCTTGCAACCGGGCGTGTCGGCGTCGACGTGATAGACCGTCTCACGGCGCAGGGCCTGAAGGCAGATGAGCTTTCGTTCATTATTCCGAGACGCACCCTGACTCATCGCCGCCAGCAACATGAGCGACTCTCGACGGAAGAGTCCGATCGGGCAATCCGGCTGGCCCGGATCGTTGCGCAGGCGACTGCGGCCTTCGGGAACCCGGAGAAGGCCATGCACTGGCTGCGCGTCTCCCAGAAACGGTTCGGCCGCAGGAGCGCACTCGATATGGCAAGTACCGAGCACGGCGCGCGCCTCGTCGAGGACGCATTGATCCAGATCGACGAAGGATACTTCGCCTGATGGTCCTTTGGAGAATTAGTAACTACGCGGATCTGAAGGGGATCGGCGGTCTTCGCGCGCCGGGCCGATGGCACCACGCTGGCCAGCCAGTTGTCTATCTTGCGGAGCATCCCGCCGGCGCACTTCTTGAGACTTTGGTCCATCAGGAAATCGGCAGCCCCGCTGATCTTCCCGACACGTACCAACTCCTGCGGGCGGAAGTCGACGACACAGTTACCGTCGCGGAAATGGGAGACGATGCGCTTCCGGCAGACTGGCGAGACAACATGCCATGGACACAGGACGCGGGAACCGAATGGCTCACGGCGGGCACTTCTGCGCTGCTAAAGGTCCCGAGCGCCGTGATGCCTTTCGCCTACAACTACGTTCTGAATCCGGCCCACGAGGACGCGGCCCGAATCACGATCGGTGTGGTGATCAAAGTTCGTCAGGATCCGCGCATTCTTCGGCTCCTAAGCAGACCATAATCGCCGAACGGTTCCCCACCGGGACACTGTTACGGACGTTGTCAAGTCCGTGAGCGAGCGTTAGAAAAACTTGGGGGGTATTGGGTTCGATGTTCGCTCGAACAGCTTGATGAAATCTGCGGCCCCGTTCGAAAGCGGTGGCTCGGGTCTTTTGTACCTGGCTAATATTGCCCATCCCCCACAATATCTGGTGAACTGCATAAAAAATTAACCAATTCCTGTCGGTCGCTGGAAAGGCCGTTGCCCGTTTTGAGGTAACGAGCCGGCGCGACTCGTACCGCCAGTGATTCACACTGATACAGGTGGCCGCATGAGATCCAGCACGTGCTGCAGTTGCGTTGACGCTGTGCGTACTCCGCTCACGACCGACCATGCCATGTATAACTTGCATTGACACGTAATAGTTGATTGCAAAAATCGCCCGCTTCTACCGTGTTCCGCTGCCCTCTCAACCTGGCGGTAACGCTCCGATCCCGTCTTTCCTGCCCCATCCACGCCGAGATACGCCTGCTCTATTGCGCGCCCGGACTCGTACCCGCAGCCACCGGCAGGGGCAACGCCGCCAAGGCAGCGCTCTGGTCTGGTTTATGCAGTCGGTCGGGTTGTTGCGACCAACGGGCGTAACACCCGATATGCCCGCTAACGCGGGATCGTCATCCGCTGCGGCCAGTCGCAACGGCGCGTTGTTCATCGTCGTATTGTATGGGGCAACCGGATCAATCACGCGAACTCAACCACAACGGACGGCAAGAGAGGAAACCCATGATGAGGCTGTTGCAAAGGAAGTCCATCGCGGCGCTACAGACCGAAGCCGCTCGAGAAATTCCAGCAACGCGGCGGGCATGCGCTCAGGCGCACACTCTCCGGTCTCGCTCTGATGCTCCTCGGCACCGGCAAGATCCAAACCGCGGTTCAACGAGGAAACGCTTCCTCACTGATTCAGTCCTTTGGCGTCTCTTCCCTACCTTTCAGGCCGGTCCTGGCCAATACGCTTGAGCGTGGAACCGCGTGCGAGCGACTCAGCCGACCGTTGACTGCGCATACTGCTCCGGCGGAATGACGTCTGGGGGGTCGCCCACCGGATCTGGTGGTCCGTTCGGAGGAACAGGATCAGGATCGATGTCCGGTGGCGGGGGCGAATCCGGATCCACTTCGGGCGGCATTGGCGTATGAGCCTGGCCGCGGGAATGACAAGAAAAGTTGGCTACACACATGGTGACGTCCTCATGCGTCGAAAACACTTCGCGCAGCATAGGTCATACCGCACCGCCAGTTGGTCAGGGAAAGATCTCAACTTGACGCACCGAACAGGCAGCATGATCGACCGCGACCGGTGATGCCTTCGTGGCAATCGATGCAAGCAAAGGTGCGCTACGTCGCAAAGCGGTCGGCGTGAACTGGCCGCAGTACGGAGCGCGTTGGATTCGATGCGGTAACCCATTTGGTCGGATATCATCGCGCCTGGCGACGAACTGTTCATCGATTACGGCCTTGAGGTCGACAGCGAGATCACCGACGACATCCGGGCCCAGTACGCATGTCACTGCGGTGCTACCGCCTGCCGTCGTTCCATGCTCGGCGGCAGCGCTAAAGCCGTCAACCCGGTGCGCACAAGCCGCTAACGGGCGGTCCCTCGTCGTTGTTCACCTGCACACGCTGACAGAACTCTTCGGAAGGCGCGAGCCGTCGGCCAACGCCTCTTCCCGACCGAGACCGTGTGGAAACGCAGGCGCATCGTTTGGCAAGGCCGCCAAAATAGGGAACAACTCGTCAGCAGCGGCCATAAACGCTGCGGAGTAGTCTGGATAACCTTCTGGCCTTTCGCCGTAGCGCGAGATGGCAGTTTCACAAATGCCGCGGCGAAGCTGTGTGTTTGCAGTGGGCGCTCAGCCACACCACGGCATATCGTGTTATGCCCGAAAGTTGACAGGAGATCGCGGGCGTCTACTATGGCCCTGAAGGGACGCGTGCAGGAGGTATGCCATGGATGCACCGAACAAGGATTTCGTGCTCGTGGGCAGCCTTGAAGAGCTGAAGGCGGAGGGGCGGCGGGTTGTACAAGGTGGTCATCGTCCGATCCTCGTCATCTACGACCGCGGGCGCGTCTTCGCCCTCGATAATCGTTGCCCACACATGGGCTTCCCGCTCGAGCGCGGCAGCGTTGAGGACGGCATCCTGACCTGTCATTGGCACCACGCCCGCTTCGATCTCGAAAGCGGCTGCACCTTCGACCTGTGGGCAGACGATATACCCATCTACGCGGTCGAGGTACGCAATGGCGACGTTTGGGTAACGGCCACGTTCAGTCGTCCCGATCCCGCGGCGCACTGGCGTCAGCGGCTTGCGGACGGCCTCGCACACGACCTCGATCTCGTCATCGCCAAGGCCGTGCATGGTCAGCTCGCGGCCCACGTGCCGATGGTCGATATTGTGCGGCAGGTGGCGCTGTTTGGGGCGCAGAACCGCGACGGCTGGGGTGTCGGTCTCACGATACTGACGACGCTGGCCAATCTCTTCTCCTTCCTGCCAGAGGACGAAGCCTATCTTGCCATGTTCCATGGTGCGCGCCGCGTAGCGGCGGATTGCGACGGCGAGCCGCCGCGGCGGGAACGTGCGCCGCTTGGAAGCCGGCCGGAGCCGGCCGCACTCAAGCGCTGGCTGCGCCTCTGGACAAATGTGCGCCATCGCGAAGCGGCCGAACGCACCCTGCTGACAGCGATTGCGGCCGGTGTCTCGCCACCTGTGCTTGCCGATGCCCTGCTCTCGGCCGCGACTGAAAAGGCGTTTGCCGACACCGGTCATTCGCTCGACTTCATCAACAAGGCCTTCGAGTGCCTCGACATGATCGGCTGGGAGCACGCGCCAGCTTTGCTGCCTACTATCGTCGGCCAGATGGTGGCCGCCCGCGGCGCGGAGGAATCGACCGCCTGGCGCCAGCCCGTTGATCTTGTTGCGCTGTGCGAGGAATCAGCCAGCCAGATGCCGGAACTGTTCGCTGCCGCGCGCACCGTGCGCGGATGGTCGCACCATGCGGCGCTCGCCCGGGAGCTGCTCGGTGACGATCCAGCGAAGATCATCGATGCGCTGAAGGCGGCGATCCGCGCAGGCGCAACTCCTGCTGACCTGGGACGATCCCTTGCTTACGGAGCGGCGCTGCGGGTGGCCCGCTTCGGCAATGCCAACGAGCACGCCGACTGGGAGACGGCGCACCACGTCTTCACCTACGCTAACGCGGTCCATCAGATGCTCAGGCGGATCGGGACTGCCGACATCGACGGTTACGTCACGGCCGTGCGCGCCATAATGCACGGAGCCATGGCGCTCTACCTTGCCCGCTATCTGAATGTGCCGCCGGCCCGCATCCCAGGTGAGGACAGCGACCAACTCGAGGACCTCCCTGCCGATGTGGAGACGATCCGCGCCGCCTTGCTCGATACCTTTGACAGGCAGCGACAGGTTGATCTTGCTGCAAGGCTGGTGGCGCGACATCTCACACTCGGCCATTCGCCACAGGCACTGATCGCCACGCTTGCGCTTGCTGTGCTGCGCGAAGATGCTGGCTTCCATGCCTATCAGATGCTGGAGGCCGGAGTCCGGCAGTTTACCGCGTGGGGTAATACTGGCGAGGGCCGGCACGTCCTCATTGCGGTCGCCCGCTATCTCGCCGCCCATTCACCGACCGAACGCGGGGCGCTGCAGACGGCGGACATCGCCCGGCGCTTGATGCGCGGCGTCGTGATCCATCAGGGGGCTGGAGCGTCGTGACGACGCGTGCCGATGATCGACGCCTGCAACGGCTCCCGGTACAGCGAACTGGCGCTCCCGACCCGGAGCGGCCCCTTGAGGCATCGTAGCGGCAACGGCAGGTTTCGATGTCAAACGGTCTTCCACTAATCAAAGACCAGAGCTCCTGAATGAAGGCCGGTTCCACGATAACAGTATTGCTCTTGATGATGACGGACTCTGTCGGCGGGACGCACGATCAGGCCTGCCGGAGTCGCGGGAGAATCGCGACAGCTGCTTTCGTCGGCTCAAACGATGTCTGTCCCCTTCTTCCCCAGCGGCAACGTCACGCGGAAAACTGTTTCGGCCGGACGTGAGCAGGCTTCGATCGTACCGCCATGCCGGTTGACCACGATACGATAGGCGACATGCAGCCCCATCCCCAGGCTATGCCCCTGCGCCTGACTGGTCTGCTTCGACGTAAAGAAAGGCTCGAACAGGTGCGGCACGACTTCCCGCGGAATACCGGGCCCAGTGTCGATGATCTCGACCATCGCATGGTCCGCATGGCGGCGCGTGCGAACAGTCAGTTCGCCGTGCCCGTTCATCGCCTCGACGGCATTTTCGATGATCCGGGTCCACACCTGGTTGAGTTCGCTGCCATACACCGGAAGACGCGGCAGGCTGCGGTCGTAGTCGCGCACAGTCACAATGCCCGGGTTGAGTTCATGCGCCATCACGGTCAGGGTATCTTCGATGCCGTCGTGAATGTCGACTTCCTGCCGCGGTCCCTGATCCATGTACGAGTAGGACTTCACGGCCTTCACAATATCGGAGATCCGGGCCGCGCCGCGCATCGCCTCGCGCATCACCGAGCGAAGCTCCAGGACCTGGGCGATCCACGAAACGGCCGCGTCGAGTTGCTCCGCGTTCAGGCGGGCAGCCAGTTGCCCGAGCGCATCGGATGTGATCCCATGCGCGACAAGGCAGGGAGCCGCCAGCCACGGCTTTGATACGCCATGGGTAGCAAGCCAGTCACCGAGCAGCGACTCCGCTTCGCCTTGCCGCAGCGCATCCGCGGCACTCGCGCCGGCCTGCGTTGCGCTGCGCGCGGCTAGGACTCTCAGTTCATCGACGGCCTCGCGAGGGACTGCGCGCAAGCCAAGCGCCAGAGCTGAATCCTCGATCGCCGCAAGTCCGCCAAGCATGTGGTCGAGTGCCCGCGTCATGGCTGACGCGGGATTGTTCAGCTCGTGCGCGAGCCCGGCCGAGAGCTTCCCCAGGGCGGCCAGTTTCTCGCGATTGCGTCCAGCCGTTTCGAGCGCGGTAAGCCAGTCGGTCATCACGCGGGCGACGACGCGCGTGAAGCAGCCGCACGACACGAACAAATCGCGGAAGGCCACTTCCGGAAGCCGCGCAACCCGGCAATCGGTCGCAGCCCTCAGAGTCGCCGGATAGGGGATTGAAGCAACCATGCATGGTGTGCCGAAGATTTCGGGTGCGACGTAGCGTTCGGTGGAAAGCTCGCCTTCGGCACGTCTCGTCGTCCTGACCTCTCCTTCAAGCAGAAGGAGCAGACTGGTGCTCATCTCACTTTCCTCGATGAGCACGTCCCCCGCCTTGGCGGCGAATTCGGTCAGGTTGTCGCACAGCCATTGCAGACGCTCACGCGGGAGGTCCGCAAAGACCGGCATCCTGCCAAGCTCGTCGAGTTCGATCATGATTCGCTCCCGCCTCGCGAGTAAATACAGGCGAGGAAGCTGTGCCGTCATCCGGTCGTTTCCCGCGAGCGCACGGCCGAGGCCTCCAGCCTGGACGACATCTGCCCGGTCAGCCCCATTGACTGCGCATCGCGCGCGAAACAGCAGGCGAATGTTCCCGTGTATTGTTCCCATTATTGGGTGTTGGAAGCCCACCCGCCTGTACCTATCATATGCATTCTGGGTGATGCCAGATATTCTGGTTGACGTCAGACGTCGTTCGATCCGGCGAGCGCAGGCAGGCCTTGGATTGATGCGGGTCTCGGCGGGGTGAAAAACAAGGGGACCCCGATGTGCTGCGCATTGCGATGAACGAAGGCGACGGCGCTCGCGGAGCAGCGCGCAGGGATGCGCTGCTCCAGTTGCCGCTCGATCTCGACGGGGACGAACGATGCAGCCCTCACATCGGTGACGCACGCTGCGTCCGCTGGACGGGGCCCGGGTCGACGCGTTGCGCGCAAAAACCGGCAGGAAGATCCGGCTGCAAGGCGGGCCGTGAAGCAGGCGGAAAAGCACGCCACAAAGACCGATCTGGCAACCCCGGACCAAAGTGCTAGGCTTGTAGAGTCATAAGTGCACTGCGGCGGGCCGCATGAGATCAGCCGTTTCCCGGCCGACCTCGCATTCGATCATGTCCAGTCCGTTGGCCGGCGCCGCTATCGAGTCCGCAAACTACATGGACAAGCCCGTCATCATCGCGGTCGACGACGACCCGGAAGTGGTTGACGCAGTCGCGCGCGACCTGCGGCTCGGATACGGCGAGCACTATCTGATCGTGCGTGCCGGATCGGGGCAGGCAGCGCTCGAAGCGGCTCATCAGCTGCGCTTGCAGAACCGCTCGGTCGCCCTGTTCCTCGTCGACCAGCGCATGCCGCAAATGAGCGGCATCGAGTTCCTCGAGCAGGCGATCGCGCTGTTTCCCGAAGCCAAGCGGGTGCTGCTGACGGCGTACGCCGACACCGACGTCGCGATCCGCGCGATCAACAAGGTACGGCTCGACTATTACCTGCTGAAGCCCTGGCATCCGCCGGAGCTCACTTTCTACCCGGTGCTCGACGATCTGCTCGAAGCTTGGCAGACCGCGTGGCGCAGCACTTTCAAGGGGATCCGCCTGATCGACCATCGCTGGTCGCCCCAGGGCCACCAGCTGCGCGACTTCATGGCGCGCAACCATATTCCATACAAATGGCTGGACGTGGCGGGCGGCGGCGAGGCTGACGTCTTGCTGAGTTCACTCGACGCCGCCGCGAGCCAGCTTCCGGTGCTGATTTTCGAGGACGGCTCGGCGCTGAGCCGCCCGACGATTGCGCAGATCGCCGACAAGGTCGGACTCGTCACCCATTCGACCACGCCCTTTTACGACATGCTGATCGTGGGCGGCGGACCGGCCGGGCTGGCGGCTGCCGTGTACGGTGCGTCGGAGGGCTTGAGGTCGGCCATCATCGAGCACGAAGCGCCGGGCGGACAGGCGGGTACCAGCTCCCGCATCGAGAACTACCTCGGGTTCCCCGCCGGCGTGAGCGGCGCGGAGCTGTCGCGGCGCGCCCTCACCCAGGCGAAGCGATTCGGCGCCGAGATCATCCTGACCCAGCGGGCGGTCGGCACACGGGTGGAAGGTCCCTACAAGTTCGTCACCCTTTCCGACGGCTCGGAGGTGAGTTGCCACGCGCTCGTGGTGGCGAGCGGCGTGTCGTACCGAAAGCTCGACGCACCCGGCGTGGAGCGTCTCACGGGAGCGGGCGTTTACTACGGCGCGGCGATGACCGAAGCGGTCTGCTGCGCGAATCAGGGCATCTATGTGGTTGGCGCGAGCAATTCGGCCGGCCAGGCCGCGATGTTCCTCTGCAAGTACGCGCGCAATGTGGTGATCGTGTGCCGTGGCCCGTCGCTCAGTGCCGGGGTCTCGCGCTACCTGATCGACGAGATCGACGAGACGCCGAACGTCAGCGTGCGCCCTCATACCCTGGTGGACAGCGTCGACGGACAAGGCCATCTATCGGAAATTGCGTTGCGCGATGTCAACACCAGCGCGATCGAAGTCGTCCCGGCCGGCGCCCTGTTCATCTGCATTGGTGCCGAGCCTTGCACCGAATGGCTCGGCAATGTCGTGGAGCGCGACGACTACGGCTTCGTCGTGACCGGGCCCGCGTTGCTCACGGACGGCAAGCGCCCGCGGGGCTGGCCGCTGGCTCGCGACCCCTTCCTGCTGGAGACGAGCGTGCCCGGCATCTTTGCAGCGGGTGACGTGCGCGCCGGCTCGATCAAGCGCGTCGCGGCAGCCGTGGGCGAAGGCTCGATCACCGTGCATCTGGTTCATCAATACCTGGCCACCCTATGATCGACCTTGCAAAACTGCGCGAAGTGCCGCCCTTCGCGGATCTGGCGGACGAACAGTTGCGGTGGCTGGGCGAACACCTGACGGAAGTCGACGTAAAAGCGGGGGAGCTTCTCGCACGTGAAGGCGAAACGAAGCCCGTCTTTTTCGTCGTGCTCGAAGGAGAGTGCCAGGCCACGAAGTTTTCCGGAGCGAAGCAGATTCCCACTAACCGGTTCATCGCGCCAAGCTTCTTTGGGGGCGCATCCCTGCTCGCGGGTACGCCTTCTCCGGGCACGGTCGCCGCCACAACCGACGGCCACCTGGCGCTGCTTCCGGAACGCGCATTCAAGGAACTGCTGGTGGCCTCCGAGGCCTTCAGCCGGTCGATTTTCCGTAGCTCCCTCGATCGCCTCACCGCCCTGGAGGCGACCGTGCGCAACCGGGAGAAACTGGCCGCATTAGGCACCCTCGCGGCCGGGCTCGCGCATGAGCTGAACAATCCGTCGGCGGCGGTGGCGCGCACGGCGGATTGCGCGGTCGAAACACTCGCGATGCTGAAGGATGCGGCGGTCGCGCTCAGTCACAGCACCATTCCGCCGGACGCGATGAGCGCGCTCGACAGCCTCGGCGCGCGCAAGGGACCGGGGAACGGCCCCGCCGCCGACGCGTTGCAGCAGAGCGAGGCCGAGGACGCGCTTCTCGACTGGCTGGCGAAGCTCGGCATCGCGAGGCCATGGCTGATGGCGCCGTGCCTCGCGCGAATCGGGATCAGGCCCGCGGACCTCGAACCGCTTGCGGCCCGCCTGAACGAGGAACAGTTTGCGGCCGGCATCCGGTGGCTCGCGGCAACCCTGGAGCTGCGTTCGCTGGTGGAGGAAACGCGGCGCGGCGCGGTGCGCATCTCTGAGATCGTCAAAGCGATGAAGTCCTACTCGTACATGGACCAGGCACCTCAGCAGGCGGTCGATCTCCACGACGGCATCGAAGATACGCTCACCATCATGCACCACCGGCTCAAGCACGGGGTCACCGTGCGCAGGGAATACGACCGCAGCCTGCCGCAGCTGGTGGTGTATGGCAGCGAGCTGAACCAGGTATGGACCAACCTGATCGACAATGCCATCGACGCGATGGCGGGCAAGGGAGAGATCGTCATCCGCACTGGCCGCGACGCGAACGATGCCGTGATCGAAATCACCGACAACGGGCCCGGCATCGCGCCGGAAGTGATGCCGCACCTGTTCGAGCCGTTTTTCACGACCAAGCCGTTGGGCCAGGGCACGGGGCTGGGTCTCGACATCTCGTACCAGACGGTGGTCCAGCAGCACGGCGGGGAGATCCGCGTCGATTCGCGTCCGGGCCGCACGACGTTCCAGGTCCGCCTGCCGCTTGCGCCGCGAGGCGCGGCGAGCAGATAGAAAAGGAACGCCAGTGCGCTATACCGGCCTGAACTGCTGATCGAGATCGCGGCGATCGCCGAAATTCCCCGCTCGCGGTTTCGCCATCCCGGGCCGGGCGACCAGGCAGTTCAGTACCAGCAGGACGTGCAGACCCGAAACGGAGGACGTACCCCTCTCAAACAGGCCTTTCCGTCATCCCTGCCGTAGGGAATACCTTACGAAAAATTCAGCTGATATCGGCTGCACTATCCGTCCTTCCCGACCGATACAACCGCTCGGCACACGTATGATCGTCGTCGATGCCGCCGATTGAGAAGGCTTGGCGGGCATGTCCATAGCTGCTTGCGCAGACGTCCCGTGAAGCCGCTAACAATGGCCAACCGATTAACGCGACAGACGTTTCATCGGTCTTTCGATTTGCATGACTTTTCGAGGCCCCGAATGTTGTATGAGTTGCATGAATGGCAGAGAGCAGTGTGGGCTCCGTTCCTTCCCTGGCTTCAAGTCACAGCGAACACCCTCACACACGCCGGCAACCCGTTTCACCCGACACCGTCCCGACAGATTGCCGCGGGCTGCGACTTGTTGGCGAGACTGTACAAGCGCTATACAAAACCGCAGTTCGGGCTGACCGAGACCGTCGTCGATGGCGAGCAGGTGCCGGTGATCGAGGCCGTGGCGATGGAGAAAGAGCTGTGCCAACTTGTTCACTTCGAGCGCGTGTCCACCTGTAATCATCCCGTCGTTCTACTTGTCGCTCCCCTGTCGGGTCATCACGCGTCGCTCCTGCGTGACACCGTACGGGCCATGTTGCCGGATTTCGATGTTTATATCACTGACTGGCTCGATGCGCGCCAGGTCCCCATCTCCGAAGGAACGTTCCATCTTGATGATTACGTCGCCTATGTGCGTGAGTTCATCGACTTCCTCGGCCCGGACGTTCATGTAGTAGCGGTGTGTCAGTCCACGGTCCCCGTCCTCGCCGCCGTTGCCCTTGCAGCGGCGCGAGGCGAGCCTACACCCGTGAGCGTGACCCTGATGGGCGGACCGGTCGACGCGCGCCGCAGTCCTACCGTGGTCAACAAGCTGGCCACCAGCAAACCACTCAACTGGTTCGCGCGCACATTGATCAATACAGTACCGAGTCGCCACGCCGGCGCCGGTCGGCGTGTGTACCCGGGATTCCGCCAGCATATGGCCTTCATGGCGATGAATCCCGATCGCCACCTGAAAGCACACGTCGACTACTACTTCGATGTGTCGGTGGGCAACGTGGAGGCGAGCGTCAAACATCGCCGCTTCTATGACGAGTACAACGCCGTCCTCGACATGACAGCCGACTACTATCTGGAAACCGTCCGGGTAGTTTTTCAGGAATTTTGCCTGGCTCGCGGTACCTGGCGGGTGGGTGGCGAGCATGTGCGTCCGGACGCAATTCGCGGCTCAGCTCTGATCACGGTCGAGGGTGAACGGGACGATATCTGCGGAGCTGGTCAAACTCACGCTGCGCACGATCTCTGTACGGCAATCGACGCAGCGCGCAAACACTGCATCACGGTGGCGGAATGCGGTCACTACGGCATCTTTTCAGGGAGTAGCTGGCGCACGCAGATATATCCGCAGATACGCGATCTGATTTATCGGTACCACTTGGGGTAAGCCAGCTACTTCCTGCCAATGCGTCCGACCATCGGCTGCCGGCCTGGTGGTTCATGACTGGGAGTCAGCGTGAGCAACCTGCCACGCCAAATGGCCTAGCACGTGACATGCAGGATGGCATTGGCCTGGTCAGGGTGCTCCTTCAGATTGCCGATGGCCTCTGCTGTCGGCAGGATGACCAGTTCGACTTGCCGACGCCGGGCCTCGAGCTTCACCTCTTCCATTACCGGTAACGCCCCGGTGCCGGTACCAATCACCAGCCGCCGGCATTTCCAGGGTATGTCCTCCGCCAATGACAGCGGTGTGTGCCCAAAGGTCTCGCGGAACGCCTTGGATGGATTCTTCTTGCGTTTGCGAACCTGTCCGTGCTCGATCACCACGTCATGCTGGTAGGTGACGCCATCAATACGGATGGAACCAAAGGAAAATGCTTCGAAGCGCATGCCCATCTCCGCCGCTTTTGTGCCTGTAGCCACTCATTGCGCCAAGACCCAACAGAGTGGTCGTCCAACACAATCATTATAGGTTGGCGGCAGCGTTGCGCGAATGTGTCCCGTCGGCGACCGCCAGGGGTAAGCAAGCGTTTCGTGAAGCGCCGACAGATGGCTCGGCGTCCGGTCGCCGTGTAGCAGAACGCGGTTCGAACTTTCCCAACTGGGTACGCTTTGCCCTGCTGGGCGGAGCGCCCCATGCCCAACCGGGTTTCGAATTGTTTGGGTACCGTCAGGTCCGTATGCGGCAAGGCGATTGCAACTCAGACATCGCGCGTGAGAACACACAAATCGGGCGGCTGGGCGGCGAAGGTCGCCGAGGCGCGATACGAGGCGCAGAGCCGCCGGGTGCAAACGCTCGTCGACGACATCGCAAAGAGCGCGCCCACGGGTTCGGAAGCCGCCGTTGCCGTGATGCAGTCGGCGATCACGGCTGCCAACACCGCATACGAAACGGTTCACAAGGCCACGCAGCAAGCGGTTGAAATCGTCGAAGGCAACTTCAACGTGGCGGCGGCTGCTGCATCGAAAGCGACGCAACAGGCCGTCGAGCAAGCGTCGCGCGCCGCGAGGAAGTAACAATTGACGCGCGTTTGCGCAGCAGCCGTCGCCCGGACGCTGTAGAGCGTATTGATCGTCTGCCGGTGCCTCCTCGTGTTGGGATTTGCCATTCAGCGCCCGGTCGCCGTCACCGACGTCTTTCGGGAAACGGATGAGTCAGTCCGTGAACCGGGCGCGAATCCCGGCGGCCCAGCGGGCACGCCGCGCACCGCCGTCGGCTACGGCGGCGATGTTGCCGTGAGATTGAAGCCGTTTCGCCCCGTACGGCTCAGAACTCGACATCGAGTTCATCAATCTCGTCGGGCTCCTGCCGGGCAGTTGCAGTCAGCGACGACGAAGCTGCCGCTGAAATCTGGCGGCAGCCAAATACTCTCTATATGGAATCTGCGCCAGAACCTAAGGTTTCCCCACATCTCATGCGCAGCATTTAGTTAGCGGCGCATGATTCGCTTGTAAACCGCGGCGGGCGATGTTAAATAAAACGAACACTGCCCCCTGAGCTGCCGCCCCGCCCGGCAGGCCGAAACTCGGCAAATTACTCGTGCCCGGTTAATGGGTCCGTGCGACGGCCTGGACGAGCCAATCCCCGTCGGTCAACTGAGGACGTTTATTCCCCGACGCGATTCTTTCCAGCGTGACGAGCTGACGCTCGAGGAGCGCGTCCAGCTCGGCGCGATCCATTTGGAGTTGATCTGGGGTGTCCTTGACGAGCAATAGAGTAGCGAACTCATGCGGGCTGAGCATTTTCGTCTCCGAATATCAACGATGATGTTGTGGCGGCGGACCTGCATCAGAAGTCAACCGTCGCTAGTCGTATCTCTCCGCAGCGCGTGCCCCCGCGCAAGGGGACGATGGCCAGATGATGGCGATGTCTGCTGGAGTGTGTAGCCGTAGAGGACGCACTCTATCGAAGAACCGCCGGATGGTTAAAGCGGTGTTAACGCTATGCAGAAAAACGTACGCTGTTCACGAAGCATCGGTAAAGATGACGTGCGCCGGCAGAGCAGTCCGCATGTACGTAAGTTCTTAAAAATGGTTGGCGTAAATTCTCAGCGTGAGATCGAGCATGCAGTGGCCAAGGCCATTGCTAGCGGTGCCATCGCAGGAACGGAATCTTTTCCCGCGAAAGTTACGTTGGAAGTTCCGGAAGTCAAGCTGAAAGTCGAATTCAAGGACTTAATCAGGCTCGAATAAGAGCGCGAGGTACGCCACGGCCCATCGCGCCCACCGCCCCAGCGGTCACGCCCCTTTGCATTTCCAATCCGTCTGCAATGGGGGCTGACCAGGAATTCCGGGCTGGTCCGAACGTTTGTGATTCGAAGCCGGGCAGCTACTCCTCGCAGTATGGTGCGCAGCTTATCGGGCGCTTGCGGCCCCGATTGTTTACCGCCTTGAACTTGCTGCCATCAATCGCGACGAGGGCATCGGAGAAAAGATCCAACTGCTCGCACAGCTTCACAAACTGGCGGCAGACCGCCCGGATTGCTTTGCCGTTGTCTTTGCGGAAACGGGCGATCGTCTGGTTCAGTAGCAGAACCCTGCCGGTTCGCGGGAGATGCGTAACGTGAAGTCACCGCCTCAACCCGGCACGAGCCCTTTTTCCATCAGCCAGGCGGGATTGAATAGCCGGGCAAAGTACAGGTCCCCACGATCGCACAGGAGCGTGACGATGGTGTGGCCCGGCCCCATCTGCTGCGCCAGCCAGACGGCTGCCGCTACATTGATGCCGCTGGAGCCGCCCACGAACAGCCCCTCCTCCCGCAGCAGGCGGTACACCATCGTGACGCAACTCTGGTCATCGATCCGCACCGCGTCGTCGATCGGCGAGCCCTCGAGGTTAGCAGTGACACGGCTGGAGCCAATGCCCTCCGTGATCGAGTTGCCTTCCGCCTTGATTTCGCGCGTTTTCACGAAACTGTACAGCCCGCTGCCGTGCGGGTCGGCAAGCACGGTTCTCACCGCCGGATTCTGTTCCTTGAGAAAGCGCGCGACGCCGGCGAGCGTGCCACCCGTCCCTGTAGCGCACACGAAAGCGTCCACCGTACCCGCCGTGTCGCGCCAGATTTCCGGCCCGGTGGTTTCATAGTGGGCCTGCCGGTTGACGAGGTTATCGAACTGGTTGGCCCAGATAGCGTTCTCCATCTCCTGCGCCAGACGGCCGGCGATCTTCTGGTAGTTGTTCGGATCCCTGTACGGCACCGCCGGCACCGGACGCACCTGCGCGCCGAGTACGCGAAGGAGGTCCATTTTTTCCTGCGACTGGGTCTCCGGAATGACGATCACGCAGCGATAACCACGCGTGGCGCAGATATGCGCCAGCCCGATGCCGGTATTGCCGGCGGTGCCCTCCACCACGGTGCCGCCAGCCTTGAGCACGCCACGCCGCTCGGCATCCTGGATGATATACAGGGCAGCGCGGTCTTTCACCGATCCGCCCGGATTCAGGAATTCCGCCTTGCCGAGAATTTCACACCCCGTTTCCGCACTGAGCTTGGCAAGCCGGATCAGCGGCGTGCTGCCAATGCAGTCGACGAAACCATTCTGTATATTCATGATGTTCCCCTGGACGCGCTCAATCGTGACGAACGGCGGATGTTTCCAGAATAGGCCGATCACCCCGACGGGCGCTACCCCTGTTCAGTTGGCTCGGGTGCAAATTTGCAGGCCCTTTCGAAGACCAGACAACCGGAGACGTGGGACTGTCGCTCGCCGAAGGCAAGTCATTGCTCAATTGTGTGCAGCAGGAGTTCGTTGTCGGGCAGATCGAACGTTTTTGCGCGTCGCGTAGATCCTGTGTGGACTGCGGCGTACAGCGTACGCCTGCACGATAGTCATTGCTCGGAGCTGAAGACCGCGCTGGGAAAGGTTTTCTATTGCCGCGAACGATGGAAGGCCTGCAATTGTGGTGCTGACGGCTCACGATATGTTTCTCCGCTCAAAAACTACCTGACGGAGGCAAGCACCGGTGAACTGGGATGGCTGCACGCGGAGCTTGGCGCCACGATGCCCTATCGGCAAGCCAAGGCCGTCATGGACCTTCTGCTACCCACCTCAGGCCGCGACAATCATGTAACCATCCGCAACCACACCGTGACCATCGGAACATCGATACAGCACGCACAGCCTGTGCGCCGGTGGTGCGAGATGACGAAACCGAATTCGGAGCGTGACATTGACGTCGGCTATGTCCGTCGCGCACGGTGCAATCGCAAGGGATCCGGCAAGGACAATCGCGCAGAAGCCGGGAGCCGGTCATCGTCGATTGCAGTCGTCGTTGCCGCTGTGGGCCATGCCGGTGAGCAACCACGAGTGTGGGCTTCCGCCATGCCGCGCACCAAGCGACTGAATGAAGAAATGACGCGATTCCTGGAGGACAGTGGATACGGGGACCCTAATGAAGTCGTTGTACTAACTGATGGAGCACGAGATTTGGCCGGCGTCGCCAACGACCTCCCATACGATAATGAGTGGATCCTCGATTGGGCGCACATCGGTCGGATGTTGCGACGCGTCGATCAAGCTATCGCGTGAACGGCGCCTTCTGGCCGGTCTGCGTCCCACGCCCCGCGAGATGTTGCCGCCTGGTCGCTGCTGCTGCAAAAGGCATTGGACGACGCGAGCCAGTCGCTCACGGCCGCGCGACCGTAACGACTGCCTTACTAATTCGGCTGCACGTCGTCGCTGAACGGAACGATCAGACCTGGCGGTTCAAAGCTTTTTACCCTCACGCGTTGCCTTCTCGCATTGGCCCAGGTCGCCGTACCAGGTACCCCTTCCCGTCGTCGTCTTTCGACGGGAGAACTACAGGTCAGAACCCTTGGCGTCTCAGCTGGGTTCAGACTGGGAGCACTCCGTTTGGAACCAATAGTCGACCAGGCGTTGTGCGGCTTGTAGATCGTCTGGGTAGTACGGGTCGTCATTCCATGGTGACGGGTCGTAGCCGGCTTTCCTCAGGGCAGCCAGTTCGCTCTGGTGTTGCGCCATCGTCGGGGGCGCGTTTGTCCTTAGCGCCGCGAGGTCGCGGCATTCTGTCGGGTTGAGGTGCGGCCCGGTGTACGGCATGCCGCCGGCCGCGCAACCGGCGAGCAGAAGCGCCAGAGCGGACAGTGTCGACCGAAATGTCTCCCGTGTGCTCATAGTACGTGTCCTTCGCTGCAACCACGCTAGGGGCGGTGGCATGCCGCCGCGGCCAGCGTCCACCTCGAGTCGTTTCGTCCCTCGAATGAAGCCTCCGTCATCCTGCCGGCGGATATCTACCTGTCGTCGCTGCCAAGTTCGCTGTGCTTGTGCGAGTGCGTCGCGCCATGGACCAACTCGTAGTGCGCGCCTTTGCCGGAGCGGGTTGGCGGAAAGTGCTCGCCTTCCACGCATGTCACCTCAAATTCCGGGCCGCCGTCGCCGTCCTTCACCACCTTGTAAATCCCGGACGTTTTAACGGTTTCGCCGGACTTGTGTTGCTCTGCCATAACGCCTCACTGTTTGGAATGACACCAACGACCAAGCAATCGTCACGCCCGGAGAGCCGACGTAGGCCCGGTGCGCGTTCTGCTCGATGGGCGTTCTCGGCGGCCCGTTGCGCGGAACGTCAGTGGTGGTAATCTGGACCGGCTGCGGCCCGGATCTGCCAGACACACCCGACCGCGACCGCTTCTTTCCCTATGAATCGGGAGACGCAAATGGCTGCCCGTTCGATCGCATCGCTCTCACTTTCCTTCGGGCTGGTTTCCTCTAGACAGCTTCAACTCACTTCAGTCTGCGGCGGCGACGAGTATAGCCGCCCGGTTGAATGCGGTCCGATGTCGGTCGCATTGGCCTCGTTGCAACAAAGATCGCCCAACATCCTGTTTATTTTGGGTACTTCGTATTGTGACTGACAATGCCGTTTGGCATCGGTCGTTCGACCCGAATGCCGATATTATCGGACAGCACTGTCGTGCAGCACCCCCGTATCGTCGCGTATGATTGTTAGCCCATCCTCGTGACGTTCCATACCCAATCCGATGTTCGATCTTGAGGCCAGCCACGCCGCGCTGCGTATATTCGATGCCGTGAGAGCACTCGCTTTCATCGGCGATCTGAGCATGGGACAGCCGACCGACCATTCGTTGCGCACCGGGTGGCTGGCAGCGCGGCTCGCGCACGCGGCCGGACTCGAGGCCTCGGCTTGCGACACGGTCCGCGAGGTGTCGCTGCTACGTTGGTCGGGTTGCACGGCAAACGCGGCAGGGTTCGCAAAAATGTTCGGCGATGACATCGCGATCCGGACCGCGATGCTTGAGGGCAGGCCCGGCATCGCCGAGGCGATTGGCGGAGTCGGCGCCGCGATGATGCCACTTGCGCAAACTCACTGCGAAGTATCCGGCGAGGTCGCGCGAATACTGGGTCTTTCGAAAGCGACCGAAACGGCGCTGCGCCACATTTTCGAAACGTGGGACGGCAGAGGCCTGCCCGCGCAACTCGCACGCGAAGGGTGCCGATATCCGTGCTGATAGTTGCGCTTGCCGGCGATCTGGAGGTGTTCAGCCGCACGTACGGCGTCGAACCGGCGCTTGCGCTGATCGAACAACGCTCCGGCGCGCGGTATCCGGCGCACCTCGTCGCGACAGCGACACGCCACGCAGGGAGTTGGCTGACGGAACTGGAGCGCACATCGCTGGCTGATTTTGACGTCGTGCTGGCGACATCCGATATGCAACGGACGACGTCGGCGGAATTGATCGCCGACGTCATCGATCTGAAATTGCCGTGGATGACAGGCTTTTCGCGTGCGGTCGCAATGACGGCTACCGAATGTTACGCTCGGTTCACGTCGGATGACGCAGCACGCGCGCTCGTATATCGGGCAGGATTGATTCATGGCATCGGCAGGGCCGCCGTGCCCAACGATGTGTGGAACCTACCCACGCCTTTGTCGGCGAGCGCCTGGGAAAAGGTGCGGCTGGTGCCGTACTGGACAGAGCGCGCCGGCAAGCAGACCGGCGCGCTGGGCGAAGCCGCCGTACTTGCGTCATATGCGTACGAGCGGCAAGACGGCTCGGGGTATTTTCGCGGCGCGCCCGATCCGGCACTGACGTTGGAGGCTCGTGTGCTGGCTGCGTCGGTGGCGTGGGTTGCGTTGCGCTCGACGCGGCCTTGGCGCGCCGCGCTGGCCGACGAGGCTGCCGCACACCTGTTGCAAGGCGAGGCTGCAAATGGCCGGCTATGCCGCGAGGTGGTGAATGCGCTGGTGGCGGAACGCGTCCCCATCGCCAGGCGCGCGGCAAGGAGTGCGCCGCATGGTCCGCGTCTGTCTGCGAGAGAGATCGACGTCCTGCGCGCGATCTCGCGAGGTGCGAGCAACAAGGAAGCCGCGCAGGAATTGACAATGAGTCCGAGCACGGTGCGCACCCACGTCGAGAGCGTGTTTCGCAAGCTCGAGTGTTCGACACGCGCGGCAGCGACGCTCAAGGCGTCGACGATGGGCTTGATCTAGATGCATGGCGTTGCGTGCCCGAACCATAGACAGCACTCGCGTGATCCAGTACGCGCGTCGCTCGTTGCACTGCGCGCCCCCTTCCCGGCGTGCCTCAGCGAGACAATCCGGCCAGCACAATGTCCGGTTCGCCGCCCGCCTGGACCATGATATAGACGACCTCATCGTTCGATTCGTTCTTGACGTGGTGAACGGTGCCCGGATCGACCGAGTAAAAATCACGCACCTTGGTGCTCTGAACATGGCCGTCGATATTCAACTCAACGGTCAAGACGCCACGGACCACGAGAAACCGATCACTGACGTTCGTGTGGTGATGCCATTGCGTCTCACCACCGGCTTGAACCGTCGTTTGCAGGATCGTGCAGCCTTCCTCGCGCAAGAGCGTCTTATACTGCACCTTGCCGTTGGCAAGCGGAATATCCAGAATATCCTTGTCATCCATCTCATTCTCCAATGCGAGTCGATAGCGTGTTGTTCGCGGTTCTGGTTGTCAAGACCTGGCGGAATGCCGGACGAACCGGGCGGCAACCGTCCGTCAGGTTCGTTGGTTGTTCACGACGTCCAGGCCCACTTGCGCTGTAATCCGCCCACCGACCACCACAACCCTGCGATGAGGAAGTAGACAGCGCCCATGGCCTGGCTGAAAAGCAGCGCCCCGGCCAGCGCCGACCGTGCGCCGCTCGAGATCATTCCCCATTGTGCGCCGGAGCGCTTCCAGTGGCGGACGGCATGGCAGAGCTGGAGAAATCCTGAAAAAGCGGCCCAAACTCCGAATGCTCGGGGCAGCCAGCTCACACTCATGACAACAACGAATTGATGAACCGACATTGCACTCATCCTCCAGGGATTCATGTGTGCTTTACACCAGCGAACCTGACTTCCGTCACATCGACCGTCGTCGTAGCCCCAACGGCAAGCATGGCATTCGACTGATCTCTGAGGCATCGGTCAAATGACCGACCCAACCCGGAAGTCACGTATGGATCAATCCGCGCTGGAAAGATTAGCCCGGGCTGAACCGCGTCAGTACTCGTCAGATCTGCGGGTTTTCGCCTCACGCTTGATGCGTTCGTCGAGAGCCTCTGGAGGCGGGACATGCGATCCCACGGAGAACCTGTTATCAATTTTTACGCGGTGGATTTTCGGGGCATTTTGAGATCTTTCCCAGTTCTGCCGAACAGTAACCGTCGCCACCCAGCAGTTGGGGACATGTCCAGGTGATCCGCCGAAAAAGATGGCAAGCCGATGTTTCTCGCTGGTGCCTTCAATGAGACGACACGAAGGGCGACGACAAACTGGCGTCAGGCACTGCAAAATGCCGTTGCATACGCACGATCTCCTCCGACGGTGTACCGCCGAATAGCCGCTTGAATTCACGGCTGAACTGTGAAGGACTTTCGTAGCCGACCTGCGCGCTCGCTGCGGCCGCGGTCATGCCCTGCCTCGCCATAAGGAGACGCGCCTGATGCAGTCGTGTCGACTTGATGTATTGCAACGGCGACGTATTGGTCGTTGCCTTGAAGTGCGCATGGAAGGACGGCACACTCATTTTTGCTTCAGCAGCAAGATCCTCAACCGACAAGGCTTCCGCATAGCTCAAATGAATCTTTCTGAGTGCCTTCGAGATACGGCCAAAGTTGCCATGCCGGTTAAGGGCGGCGCGCATCGAGCCGCCCTGCTCGCCCACAAAGACGCGGAAATAAATCTCCCGAACCAACGCCGGACCGAGTACAGCGGCCTCGAGCGGATTACGCATAGCACGCAGGAATCGCAGCACAGTTTCGCCGAGCGCGAGATCGAGCCGTGTGGTGGCCATGCCACGAGGCTCGACCGCGACCAAGCCATCACGCTTGTCGATCTGCGTCAGAACGTCGGCGGCAAGACTCATATCGAGTCTCAAATATATTGCGAGTAATGGTTCTTCGTCAGTCGCATCGGTCTCCATTGAAAAAGGCAACGGCAAGGCGACGACCAGATAGTGCTGCGCATCGTAGACGTACACCGTGCCGCCGAGGTAACCACGCTTTCTGCCCTGACAGACAATCACGATACCCGGCTCATAAAGCACCGGCGTGCGTGTAAGCGGCCGGTTCGAGCGCAGGAAGCGGATATCGACCATAGGAGTCAGGTTATACCCCTCCCGCGGCGCCAGTTCCAGAAGCAGTCCCACCATGTCGGCGCGCACACGCGCCAGTGCCTGCGTTTCGCTTTCCATTGCAGATCACCCGTTTAGCGTCATCTCTATCGAGACGGCAGTGTGCCACATTGCATTGCGCTATGACGATCGCCTCATAGGATCAGGCAAGGAATGCAGACGATCTCGCGTTCGCGGATCTTCTTAGCGCGCATAGGATTCGATCATGCACCGGCGCCACGCCGCAACGCGTACCGGTGCGAGACCCTGAATCATCCTAAGGAGAAAGCTGCATGATCGACGTTCTTAACCCCGTAGACGGCAGTGTCGTCGGACAGGTCGAGCACCATTCCGAATCCCAGGTACGCGCGGCGATCGATCGTACCTGTGCCGCATTTCCTGCGTGGTCGCGCCTGCTCGCCAAACAACGCAGCGACATTCTGCGCAAATGGTTCGATCTCGTCAGTGCGGATAAGCGCGCATTTGCCGAATTGATGTGCCGGGAAAACGGCAAGTGTCTTAGCGAAGCACTTGGCGAAATCGAATACGGACTCGGTTTCGTCGAATGGTACGCTGAGGAAGCGAAACGCGTCTATGGCGACACTATCCCGACACATGCACAGGGTGCCGCAGTCATCGTCACCAAGGAGCCAGTCGGCCCCGTTGCCTCGATCACGCCGTGGAATTTTCCGTTCATGATGATTACCCGGAAGGTGGCTACCGCATTGGCCGCCGGCTGCACGATCATCATGAAGCCGGCGGAAGAAACCCCGCTGACCGCCTACAAACTTCTCGAATACGCACGTCGCGCCGGCATTCCGGAGGGCGTATTCGAAATGGTGACGGGAGAGCCGGTACAGATCGGACAGATCATTACGAGCGATGCCCGCATCAAGAAGATTTCGTTCACCGGCTCCACGGCGATCGGCAAACTGCTTGCTCGTCAAAGCGCGGATACGCTCAAGAAAATGACGATGGAGTTGGGCGGCAATGCGCCGTTCATCGTGTTCGATGATAGTGACATTGAACAGGCTGCCAATGGCCTTGTCGCCGCAAAACTGCGCAACTCGGGTCAGGTGTGCATTTCGCCGAATCGCGTGTATGTGCAGTCTGGAATCCATGACCGCTTCGTTCAATGCGTGAAGGAACTGGTGGAAGAGATTCCCGTCGACCAGGGACTGCAGGACCGCTTCGTAGTGGGCCCGCTGATCAACCAGAAGGCGGTTTCCAAGGTAACGGAACTGGTCGAAGATGCCCGGGCGAACGGCGCGAAGATGGTAGTCGGCGGCCATCTGCATGCAAAAGGCGGGCTCTTTTACGCTCCGACCATCCTCACCGATCTGAAGGATGACATGCAAATCCAGTCAACCGAGATTTTTGGCCCGGTGTTTCCTGTCTACCGCTTCGAGACCGAAGCAGAAGTCATCGCGCGAGCCAACGATACGGAATATGGACTTGTCGCCTATGCCTACACGCGCGATCTGGGCCGCGCGTTCCGGCTCTCACGAAATATCGAGTCGGGGATGGTCATCCTGAACTCGGGTTCCGTGGGCACAGCGTCCGTCCCGTTCGGCGGCGTCAAGCAATCGGGTTATGGGCGGGAAGGCAGCTACTACGGCATCGAGGAATACGTGCACGTCAAGTACACGCTGATGGCAGGGCTGGATTGAGCGCCCCGCTGACGGAGACGAGGCTGTCGATCCATAGGCCACGCTGAGTTGAATCCGACGACAGGCGCGATCCATGGAAAAATCGCGCCTGTTGCTGCCGCTTGATCAGCGTGCCGTCAATCGCTCGGTTCTGGAAACAGGCTTCCCTGCATGGCGCTCAAGGCTCCTGACACGGGCGTCCTGCTTCAGCCCCCAGACCCAGGTTACCGCAAGACAAGGAAGCAGCGATGCAATGGAATAGCCGACACCTGCAAGCGGGTTACCGGTCCAATCCACGAGCGTCAGACTGATCAGCGGCAGAAATCCTCCGAACAGAACGTTACCCAGTTGCTGGGCCAGTCCGAAACCCGTGGTGCGGCTTTGCGGAGGAAAGCATTCGGCGATGAATGCGGGCAGCGGTGCCATGATCATCGCCGTCAGGATCGCCAACACGGCAATCAATAGAGAAACCTGCACCCATTGGGCCGACGATGCACTTGCCTTGATGCCCGCAAAGGCCGGATATGCGGCAACGATCCATAGCACGATGCCGATCAGCATCACACGAGCGCGCCCAATCGTATCCGAAAGCGTCCCGAACACTGGATAGAACGGCGCAGCGATCAATATGGCCGCACCCAGACAAAGATTGGCTGTTGTCGGTTCGACCTTGAGCACGTTCTGGAGAAAATACAGCATGTACACGATCGACGTGTATAACGACACCGAGGTGCCGCCTTGTGCTCCGAACATGGCGACCAGAATCGCTTTCCACGAAGATTTACTCGACAGCGTGTCCTGCAGCGGACTTTTTGACAGACGCCCCGCCTCTTTCATCTGAGAGAAAATGGGTGTCTCCGTCATGCCGAGCCGGATCCATGTCGCCACTGCAACGATAGGCGCGGAAATGATGAACGGCACGCGCCATCCCCACGCCTCGAAACTGGATGTATCGAGAGACAGTTTCAGAATGGAGACAATGGCAAGCGCAAGCAGCAGACCTACGCTCGCGGTGCCCTGCAGTACACTCGTCGACATGCCTTTCCGGCGGGTCAAATTCAAGGAAGTTACCCATCGGAAAGAACGCCATGAAGCTCACCCACGCGCTACTGCTGAACGCCAAACCGCAAGACAAGCCCTATAAGCTCCGTGTGACCGTGATTCCATGTATCTGCCCGTCTCGGTGGTGGGTTCCAGGACATGGAATATCGACACCTGGAGCTGAACAGAGGAGCGCCGCCAAGGCGGCACAATATGACTAATGATCCATCGGCAGTGCCACAATTTCACTGGAGCGATTCGAACGACGTCCCCTGGATACCGTCGGTGCTCGCGAACGGCGTTAAAGTGAAAAACCTGGGCAAGGCAAACGGCCGCGCCATGCAGCTCGTGAGGTTTTCACCCGGAACGGCTTTTCCCGATCATCTTCATACTGGCCCCGAGTTCATCTATGTCCTGGAGGGCGAAGTGACCTGGAACGGTAGACCGTTAGAGCGTGGATGCGTCGGAGTGGCGGAAGCGGGAACGGTCGAGCGCGGGTTCCGCAGCATGACCGGGTGCGTGTTCCTGCTCGTGTACGACCTCGATCAGCTTTTCGATTCGGTGAGACCGGGCAGGTCATAGCTGCCGCCGTTCCCGTAGACGAGGCCTGGACGCATCACGATTTCAGATTGTCGGCACCGCCTTCGCGTATCCGTTCGATCAGGCGCTCGAGCCTACATCACCACGGGATCGTTTCGTTTTCCCAGCGCGTGAACGTCCCTGTGGGGCTGTCCGGGCCCAGCAGCGCGACGCGCACCGCTTCGCGAGCGCCCTCCTCGACAGTCTGCGTGCCCGCATATCCATTGAGGTTCGTCCTGGTGAAGCCCGGGGAGACGGCGTTGACCTTGATCCCCTCCGGCTCCAGCTCGATTGCCATGGCGATCGTCAAAGCGTTGAGAGCCGTCTTGGACGCTGGATAGACGGGGCCAAAAATCGCGCGGTAAGCAAAGGCAGGGTCCGAGTTCGCCGTTAGCGACCCAACGCCGCTCGACACGTCGACGATGCGGGCGCCCCGGCGTCTCGCGCAGGAGCGACAGCATCGCCTGGTAAACGGCGAGAACGCCGAACACGTTGGTGTCCCACACCGCGCGCATTTCTTCGAGGGATACGTTGCTCGCGCGGGTCGTCTTCACATACTCCTCGACGGACTGCCCGGGCAGCTTTTTCGTATTCGGGATGGCCGCGTTCTGCATGAGCACGTCGAGGCGGCCAAACTCGTTCCGGACGCGCTCCGCTGCGGCTTTGATCGAAGCCTGATCCGTCACAACGAGCTGGAGCGCGTGGGCGTCCGGCCCAACCTCCCTGGCTGCTGCCTCGCCGCGCTCGAGATTGCGCGACCCGACCAGCACAGTGAAGCCGTGAGCCGCGAGATCCTTTGCAATCTGAAGACCGATTCCTTGATTAGCCCCGGTGACCAGGGCGACGGGTTTGTCATGCATGACAATCTCCTTGTCGTATTGCGCAGTAGCGCGCAGAAATTCAGGGCGGTGGCGCCGGTCGGTCAACGGACCTCAGTCGCCCATGCTTCGGCGTCGGCGCCGGCCGGGATGCGCATCGGTGATGACGGGTCGGTTGCCGCGCGCCACACGGCTTCGGCGACGTCCTGTGCACGGGTGATCGGGGCAGACGTATCCCCCAGCCGCGCGAGGACGTTCTTGACGAGATCGGCATAGGCCTCGTGGTCGAAGCCGTGTATGTGGGCGCGCGCGTTCTCTCCGAAGCGGGTCTCAGGCGCACGGCCCGGCAGCACCAGGCGCGCCCGCACGCCGAACTGCTCGAACTCCAGCGCCATCGACTCAGTGAATGCGTTCACCGCTGCCTTGCTCGCGCGGTACGCGGCGATCAGGGGCAGTGCCTTCAGCGTCACGCTCGACGTGACGTTCACGACGACGCCGGCCTTGCGCTGCCGAAACTGGGGCAGCACCGCTTGCGTCAATGCGATCGTACCGAAGGTGTTGGTCTCACCGCCAGCATCTTCATGCGTTCCGCATTGCTGTCATTGCCGCGCCATATCGGCGCGGCACGCTGGGTGTCAGCTGCTGCACAACCAGCAAAGGAGACATGCCATGTTGACCGCTCGCGTTGGAATCGTTTCGCAATCCGCCGCTGTGCCTTACACCGACGTCGTCCACGTCGCCCAGGCGCTCAATCTGCAGGTCAGCCGCGATCTCGGCCCGATCTGGAGCGTGTCGGGCACTGTCATGGCCCTCGAATCGGCCGACCATATCGATCCGGGTGTCTGGCCCGTCTACATCGTGGACGAAGTTCAGTCGGGCGCGGCCGGCTTTCACCTGACCGAGCACAACCAGCCGTTCGCCGTGGTGCTTGCCGGCGACACCTGGTCTCTGTCGGCGAGTCACGAAGTACTTGAAATGCTGGTCGATCCCAGCGGTAACCGGCTCACCGCGGCCAATGCGGTGGCGATAGTCGACAACGAAGTGCAGGACAGCGACGGCAAAGTCGAATTCCTGGTGGAGATCTGCGATCCAGCCGAGGACGCCAGCAACGCCTATCTGATCGACACCGTGCTCGTCTCGGACTTCTACACGCCTCACTATTTCGATCCCGCCGGCACGTCGGGCGCGCAGTACAGTTTCAGTGGCCGGATCAGCCGTCCGCGCCAGGTGCTGCCGAACGGCTACCTCACCTGGTTCAATCCGCGGAACAACACACTCCAGCAAGTCCGGCATTTCGGCGCGCCCGAAATCGTCGACCTCGCGACCGGCCAGCCCGGCAGCGGCTCGCTGACGGGTGGACGTTCCCTGCGCAGCTTCGTCGACAGCCTGACGCCGTTTTCACGATCGCTCTCGCATCTCAAGGCAGGCGCACCGGCCGTGATCCGGCGCGACGCCCGGCGCATGATGTTCGCCAGCGCTTTGCCGACCAGCGCGGCATTGTTTGCCGCGGCGCTTGCCGGCGTGAAGAGTGGACCAGCCGGCGCAACCGCTGCACCCCATGACACGCAGGCGATCAATATTCGAGCGATGCTCGACGCGCACGCCGAGTCCTTCAGGCAACCGGGCATCCTGTCGGTACGGAGCGGCTTGCAATGGTCGACGCTGACCAGCGGCGCCACGCGTGCCATCGTCGTTACGACGATGCCGGACCAACGTGCCGCGGTAGACGCTTCGCTGCCGAAGCAGTTCGAGGGTGTGCCCGTCGACGTGCGCGCTGCCGGCCCGATGGAATCGCTGCGCACGCTCGACCCGGCGCGATATTTCGCGCTGGCCGGCGCACGGCACGAACTCCGGCAACCGGATTTTGCGGACGAAGTCTTTTTCGACGGACAAGGCAACGCACTCGCGAATTCGCCGGTGCCGCTGACTGCCTTTGCCGTCGCACGCGCGCGTAAGGAAGAGATTCCGTACACCCCCGCGCCTGAAGCGAGTCTCGACGCAGTCACCGCGCCAGTTTCACTCGTCCTGCACGCGAGCCCCGATGCGGGATGGACTGAGCTATCGAGTTTTATCGCGGGCATCCGCGAAGAACTGGTCGTGGGCATGTACGACTTCACCTCGGCGCACATTCTCACCGCCCTCGAAAATGCGCTTGCCGGCGGCAAAAAACTGACGCTCACGCTCGATCATCCGGCGAAGAACCCTTCTGCCGATCAAACGGACGAACAGACGCAAGCTGACCTGTCGGCAGGTCTCGGCGCCGACTTCGCCGGCACCTGGGCGCTCACCAACGCTGATCCGAAAGCCCCCGTCTGGATCTATCCGAACGCGTATCACATCAAGGTTGCCGTGCGCGAAGACGATACGTTCTGGCTTTCTTCGGGCAACTGGAACAATAGCAATCAACCGGAAATCGATCTATCGGACGTGACGGCCGCACGCAAGCTCGCCACGACCCACGATCGGGACTGGCACGTCATCGTCACCAGCAAGGCATTGGCGGACACGTTTCGGGCTTTCCTGCAGCACGACTACACCGTCTCTCACAACGCGATCGTCGCGGCCCAGAAGCAGGGAATGGCCGTAGCTGAGAATGGAGCCGCCGCCCTCGACGTGCCGATCGAAGCGCTCGCGGCCGGCAAGGCCCCGCGCCAGTTCTTCGCCCCGAAGACGCTCACCGATACCGTCCAGATCCAGCCGCTACTCACGCCCGATAACTATCAGCCGCATGTGCAGGCGCTCATCGAGTCCACCCAGCGACGCTTTTACATGCAGACTCAATACATCCATCCGAGCGGAAATCCTGCCGATGCGCAGCATGACGCATTGATCGCGGCCGTGAAAGCGCTCATCGACCGGGGGATCGACGTGCGTCTGATTACCAGTCAGTTCCAGAACGACGCGTGGGTCGAGAAGCTGGTCGCAGCAGGCATCCCCTCGTCCGTACTGCGGCGCCAGGCAAACGTTCATAACAAGGGCATCGTCGTCGACGGAAGCGTCGTGATGGTCAGCAGCCAGAACTGGTCGGCGGATGGCACGCTGCGCAATCGCGACGCAGGACTGATCATCCACAACGCCGATGCCGCGGCTTATTTCGAACAGATCTTCCTGCACGACTGGGATTATCTTGCGTCACCGGTGGGGAGTTGAGCAGGCGGACGCGGATACTTTTCAGGAACGCTCGATCTGCTCCCGGGGCGTGTGGCGAACGTCGGTACCCTTCACAACGTAGACGACAAACTCGGCAATGTTGGTCGCGTGATCGCCGATACGCTCGATGGCTTTCGCTATGAACAGGTAGTCGAGCCCCACCGGGATTGTCCGCGGGTCTTCCATCATGGACGTGATGAGCTTGCGCACGAAGGCCGCGAACGCGTTATCGATCGCTTCGTCGTCCCGGACAATTTGCGCTGCCGCAACGGTATCCATGCGCGCAAAGGCATCCAGCGCCCGGCGAAGAATATCTGCGGCCATTTCGCCGGAGGCCTTGATTTCAGCGATGTTGACGGTCAACCCCACATGTTTTTCGTCAATGCGGCGGGTTCGTTTCGCAATCTTCCGAGCCTCGTCGCCGGCACGCTCGAGGTTGGTGATGCACTTCGAGACGGCCATCAGGAGTCGCAGGTCGCGAGCGGTGGGTTGTCGACGAACGATGATGTTGCTCACTTCTTCGTCGATTTCAATTTCCATCACGTTGAGCCGTCGTTCACTCTCGAGGACCTGCTCGATAAGTGTCAGATCGAACGCGTTCAGTGCCTCCATCGCGCGCGCAATCTGCGCCTCGACCAGACCGCCCATTTCGAGCAACCTGGTAAGCAGCAGGTTGAGGTCGACGTCAAACCTGCTGGAGAGATGCTTATCCGACATCTTCGCTCCTCGCATCAAGTCGCGCGTGACGCAACCCTCAGCTATTGATAGCGCGCAATGCGACAGCGCGCTTCTGTTTTGCGCCCGTGGTCGAAACCGGTTTCGCCTCGGCGGCTTCCTGATGCCGGCCTCGTTCACGGTCATCTTCCGATCAATAAAACAATACAAACAGTATATACAGTTTTAAGGTGTTTTCACTACGGCATTGGCGACGCCACCCTACTGTTATGGCCCCGTCTTTTCGACGGTCAGACTTTTCAGGGTCCCGGCATTCGCGGGTTTGCCGACTACGGCATGAATGGGCCCGAGGTCGTGGCAAAGTGGCTGCTCACCGATCTGTCACGCCGAGCAGAATCGAAGAAACGAAAGTCCGCCGGGAGATAACCCACACTGCGGGTTGGTGCGGGTCGGCGGCTGAACGGTTAGCATACCGTGCGCAATATCTCGTGCACTTTGCGCATGCGATGCGATTTCCGGTCTTGCAGATACCTGACCGCTTCCTTGACATGCTTCGGCTCGCCCAACTGATCTGCATATTCCCGCAGCAGGGTTTCGCTCGTTACCAGGTCGTTCAGCTTCCCCAGTTCGTCCTGCACCCCGCTCAAACGCTCGATCGCGGCCTGATGGCTGCCATCCAGGACCGGTGAAAAGAACTCCAGTAGATATCGCAGTTTTTTTCCCGCAATGCGCACTTCATGGAGTACGGCGTAGGCTACGTCGTTTTGCGATGCTGCGCGTTCTACTCTTTTTTTCAAGGCTTTCTCAGCCAGTTTCACACGCTCTTCAGCAAAAGCAGTAAGGGACGGACTGGTGGCGCGCGTATCCAGTTGGTGCCGGGCGCCTGCCAGCGCGCGCGCCAGTATCTGCTCTACGCCGGCATTTGCAATCGCCCTCCGGCTGAACGACAGCGCGTCGGCCCGGTGTTCGTCGACCAACTGGATAAGTGCTGCAAACGAGTGCTTCGTCGATGGGTCGGCGGCGAGCAGATCGCGCAAGACGTCCCAGTTTCGCGTTTTGCCGGCAGCGTCGGCCAGAGACTTGAACTCGCTACGCTGAAATTTCGCGTCCTTTTTGTCGAGCAGCGGTTCATATGCCCACCAAAGCGAGCGCAACCTGCGTAACGCGACGCGAAGTTTGTGCAAAATCTCGGGGTCGGCTTTCGAATCCAGCTTACGTACTCGCTGTATCGCATCATGAGCAGTCGATGCAGCCAGAAGCAGAAACGCGTCGGCAACCGGCGTTTCACACTTTATCGGCCCTGCGCGGGCACGATCGGAGGGCGCGCTTGGGTCGGCTGTTTCTTCCGTTGCAGTGACTAGAGGGTGGGAACTCATTTCCGCGAGCGCCTTGTGACCGCGAGGTGGACTGGGACAGAGCAACGCTGTTAACTGCGCGCAGAAGAACCCATGTCGTGCATGGACTCGGTGCAGCGATTGCCTCCATATTTTAATCCTACAACGCAGGCGCCCCGAGGCCAATGGAAACGCGGCATTTTGCCCAAGTGCCATGCTGCGATGTAGATGCTCGCGTAAGGATCCGATATGTCAAAATCCCCTGCATGACCTGGATTGCCACCCTGCCGATGTACAACGTGACGCCCGCCCTCGCCTCTGTTTGGCGCGAGTGGCTCGGTGATGTGTTGCGGGCGGTCGAACCCGCGTGTCGCATCGTAGAGCCGGATGACGATCTGCACGCGCTGTGGCGACGCCCCGATCTGCTGATCTCGCAGACGTGCGGCTATCCGCTGATGCATGGCTTGCGCGAGAATGTGCAATTGATCGCGACGCCGCAATTCGACGCGCCGGGTTGTGACGGCGCGCTTTATTCAAGCGTGCTGGTGACGCGAGCGGACGCGCCGTTCGATTCGCTGGCGGACTGCCGTGGCGCATGCGCTGCCTGCAATCAGGACGATTCGAATAGCGGCATGAATGTGTTCCGGCACGCGGTGGCGCCGCTTGCGCTTAGCGGGGCATTTTTTAGCGCTATCCTGCACACCGGTTCGCATCTCGGCTCGTTGCGAGCAGTGGTGGACAATCGCGCGGACATCGCCGCGATCGATTGCCTGACGTTCGCTTTTATCTGCGATGAATTGCCGGAACTGGCGGGGAAAGTGCGACAGATCGGTGTGACGGCTTTGTCGCCGGGTTTGCCGTTGATTGCTTCCAACACCGTGCCTTCGGCGACGATCGAAGCACTGCGCAAGTCTCTGAACAATGCGCTGTCGGCACTACCTGCTTGCACAAAACGCCTGCGTTTGAAGGGTTTTTCTTCGTTATCGCTTTCCGACTACGACCGCATCACACAACTCGAAAACGAAGCGCAAGCCGTTGGCTATCCGCGCCTCGCCTGAGCCTCGCCGTTATTCCACGTTCAGCACCAGAAGCTGCGCCCCATCTGCAACCTGATCGCCGACCGCATACAGCACTTCCGACACCGTACCCGCCGCCGGAGCACCGATCGTGTGCTCCATCTTCATCGCTTCCATCACGATCAGCGGCGTGCCCTTTTCCACCACGGTGCCCGGTTCGACCAGCACCGCGATGACTTTGCCCGGCATCGGCGCGGTCAGGCGGCCTTCGCCGCCTTCTGCATCCGCCGCATGCGCGAGCAGGTTCTGCCATTCGAACTCGAGTGCTGCGCCGAGGCAAAAGACGTGGAAGGTATCGCCGTCGACGAATACGCGGCCTGTCGCTCGCGCATCGCCGATCGTCGCGCGGAATTCATGCAGGCCCGCGCCGCCCGACCAGTTGAAGTCCTCGCGCACGCCGTCGTGTTCGAGCGTTTGCGTGCTGCCGTCGCGCGCGAAGGTCACCGTGAAAGCATTGTCATTGTCGACATTGCGCCAGCCGAGCGTTTGCGTGTAGCCGCTGTTCAGGCGCCAGTGCGACAGCGCATCCCACGGCGAAGCACCGTGCGCGGTGCCGCCTTCGCGCGTCAACAATGCGGCGCAGACGAGCGCCAGCGCTTCCTTGAATGGTTTTTTCACGGGCGCGAACAGCGCATCGTGATGCCGCTCGATCAAACCTGTGTCGAGGTCGCCGGTCGCAAACGGCTCGCTCGTGACGATGCGTTGCAGGAACTCGACGTTGGTGTGCGGCCCGACCACTTCGCAGGCACGCAGCGCGCGATTCAGACGCGCCAGCGCTTCCTCACGCGTCGCGCCGTGGACGATCAGCTTGGCGATCATCGGATCGTAGAACGGCGTGATCGTGTCGCCTTCGCGCACGCCGCTGTCGATGCGTACCGGCGCTTTGCGGTCCGGGTCACCTGAGCCCGCCGCACTGATGCTGAACTCGACGCCTTCCGGCATGCGCAGATACTTGAGCGTACCCGTCGACGGCAAGAAGCCGCGCGCCGGATGCTCGGCGTAAATACGCGCTTCGATGGCATGACCGTCGATCGTGATTTGTTGCTGCGTGAGCGGCAGCGGTTCGTCCGCGGCGACGCGCAGTTGCCATTCGACCAGATCCTGCCCCGTCACCATTTCCGTGACCGGATGCTCGACCTGCAAGCGCGTGTTCATTTCCATGAAGTAGAAATCGCCGGTGCCGGTCATGATGAACTCGACCGTCCCCGCACCGACGTAATTCACAGCGCGCGCCGCGGCCACGGCCGCTTCGCCCATCTCGCGCTTGATTTCAGCCGACAGGCCCGGCGCCGGCGCTTCTTCCAGCACTTTCTGGTGACGCCGCTGCACCGAGCAATCGCGATCGAACAGATAGACCGCGCCGCCATGACGGTCCGCGAACACCTGCACTTCCACGTGACGCGGCCGCGTCAGATACTTCTCGATCAGCACGCGATCGTTACCGAAGCTGCTCGCCGCTTCGCGCTTGCAAGAGGCCAGCGCGGCGACGAAATCTGCGCTGCGCTCGACCACGCGCATGCCTTTGCCACCGCCGCCCGCGCTTGCTTTCAACAGCACCGGGTAGCCAATCGCGTCAGCCTCACGATGCAGCAACTGCGCATCCTGATCGTCGCCGTGATAGCCCGGCACGAGCGGCACGGCCGCGGCATGCATCAGCGCCTTCGCCGCGGCTTTCGAACCCATCGCGGCAATCGCTTCGACCGGCGGTCCGATGAAGACGATACCCGCGAGTTCGCACGCATGCGCGAAGTCTTCGTTTTCCGACAGGAAGCCGTAGCCCGGATGCACCGCTTGTGCGCCGGTGGCGCGCGCGGCCTCGATGATGCGTTCGACGCGCAGATAACTTTCCGCCGCCGTCGAGCCGCCGATATGCACCGCTTCGTCGCAGGCGGCGACGTGCTTCGCGTTGGCGTCCGCATCGGAATACACGGCCACGCTCGCGATGCCGAGCCGCTTGCAGGTTGCCGCGACGCGGCACGCAATCTCGCCCCGGTTGGCAATCAGGATCTTGTTGAACATGAGATGTCTCGATGAGGTGTCGCGTTCTGGGACTGTTGTTCTGGTGAAGGCCTGCAAGCGCCCTGGAATCTGTGCTGACGCGCTTCAGTTGCGCCACGACGGCGAGCGTTTTTCGAGGAACGACGCGACGCCTTCGCGGCCTTCCGCACCGGCACGCGTGCGCGCGATGCGCGCTGCGGTGTCTTCGATCATTGCATCGTTCAGCTCATGGCCTGCGATGTCCTGCACGAGTTGTTTGCACGCACGTACCGCTTGTGGACCGTTCGCGCAGAGCGTGTCCGCGATGTGCTGGACCGTTGCATCGAGTTGCCCGGTGCTCACCGCTTCGCTCACCAGTCCCAACCGGAACGCCGTCGCGCAATCGAACTGCTCGGCGGTCGTGAAGTAGCGGCGCGAAGCCTGCTCGCCCAGCGCGCGAATCACGTACGGCGCGATCGTCGCGGGAATCAGGCCGAGACGCGCTTCCGACAGGCAAAAACGCGCGCTGTCCACGGCGACGACGATATCGCACGCCGAGATCAACCCCATGCCGCCCGCGTAGGCATCGCCGTTCACACGCGCGATCACCGGCTTGTTGCAGCGATAGATCGACGACAGCATGTTCGCCAGCAGCATCGCATCGGCGCGGTTCTCCTCGTCGGAATAACCGGCCATTTTCTTCATCCAGTTCAGATCGGCGCCTGCGCAGAACGCTTTGCCGTTCGCGGCCAGCACGACCGCGCGCACGTCGTCGCGACCGTTCAAGGCGGTGAAGGCCGAGTTCACCTCGGCGATCATCGTTTCGTTGAACGCGTTGCGCACCTCCGGACGATTCAGCGTGACCGTGGCGATCTGACCGCTAAACGCGACATCCAGCGTTTCGTATTGCATGGTTCAGGCTCCTGCGCTCAGCGCATCGTCACATTCTGAACACGCCGAAACGCGTGTCTTCGATCGGTGCGTTCATGGTTGCCGAGAGGGCGAGACCGAGTACGTCGCGCGTTTGCGCCGGGTCGATCACGCCATCGTCCCACAGACGCGCGCTCGCGTAGTACGGGTGGCCCTGATGCTCGTATTGATCGCGAATCGGCTGCTTGAATGCCTCTTCCTCTTCGGCGCTCCACGAGCCGCCCTTGCCTTCGATACCGTCGCGCTTGACGGTGGCCAGCACCGAGGCGGCCTGCTCGCCGCCCATCACCGAGATGCGCGCGTTCGGCCACATCCACAGGAAGCGCGGCGAATACGCGCGGCCGCACATGCCGTAGTTGCCCGCCCCGAACGAGCCGCCGATGATCACCGTGAACTTCGGCACTTTCGCCGTCGCCACGGCCGTTACCATCTTCGCGCCGTTACGCGCGATGCCTTCGTTTTCGTATTTGCGGCCCACCATGAAGCCGGTGATGTTCTGCAGGAACACCAGCGGAATCTTGCGCTGGCAGCACAGTTCGATGAAGTGCGTGCCTTTGAGCGCCGATTCCGAAAACAGAATGCCGTTGTTCGCAATGATGCCGACCGGATGCCCCCAGATATGCGCGAAGCCGGTCACGAGCGTGGTGCCGTAGCGGGCTTTGAATTCGTCGAAGGCGGAATCGTCGACGATGCGCGCGATCACTTCACGGATATCGAACGGCTTGCGCGTGTCGACTGGAATCACGCCGTACATGCTCTTCACGTCGTAGCGCGGCGGCTTCGGTTCCTGCAACGCCACCGGCACCTGCTTCGTGCGATTCAGATTGCCGACGATGCTGCGCGCGATCGCCAACGCGTGCGCGTCGTTTTGCGCGAGATGGTCGACCACGCCCGACAGACGCGTATGCACGTCGCCGCCGCCGAGGTCTTCCGCGCTCACCACTTCGCCGGTTGCGGCTTTGACGAGCGGCGGGCCGCCGAGAAAAATCGTCCCCTGATTTTTGACGATGATCGACTCGTCGCTCATGGCGGGGACATAGGCGCCGCCCGCGGTGCACGAACCCATCACGACGGCGATCTGCGGAATACCCGCCGCCGACAGATTCGCCTGGTTATAGAAGATGCGGCCGAAGTGGTCGCGATCGGGGAACACGTCGTCCTGATTCGGCAGATTGGCGCCGCCCGAGTCGACCAGATACACGCACGGCAGATGATTTTCCGCGGCGATTTCCTGCGCGCGCACGTGCTTTTTGACGGTGACCGGATAGTACGTGCCGCCCTTGACCGTCGCGTCATTGCAGACGATCACGCACTCCTGCCCCGCGATCCGGCCGATGCCGGTGATCACACCCGCGCCCGGCGCATCGTTGTGGTACATGCCATAGGCCGCGAGTTGCGAGAATTCGAGAAACGGCGTGCCCGGATCGAGCAGTTTCTCGATGCGATCGCGCGGCAGCAGTTTGCCGCGGCCCGTATGTTTGTCGCGCGCAGCTTGCCCGCCGCCTAGCGCGAGCTTCTCGATCTTCGCGCGAAGATCGGCGACCAGCGCTTCGAGCGCCGCCGCATTGGCGCGGAAATCGTCCGAGCGCGGATTCAGCTTTGATTCGATGATCGGCATTGCGTGGCTCTCCTGTTAGCCGCTTTCTTATGGGCCAGCACTGAGACAGCGCTGTTACGCCGTGTTGTCGATCAGGCGGTTTCGGCGAACAGTTCGCGGCCGATCAGCATGCGACGGATTTCACTGGTGCCCGCGCCGATTTCATAGAGCTTCGCATCGCGCCACAGACGGCCGACCGGATACTCGTTGATATAGCCGTTGCCGCCGAGAATCTGGATGGCTTCGCCGGCCATCCACGTGGCTTTTTCGGCGGTGTAGAGAATCACGCCCGCGCAGTCTTTACGCACCTGGCGCACGTGTTCCTTGCCGAGCGTGTCGAGTTGACGGCCAACGGCATACAGATACGCGCGGCACGCCTGCAGCGTGGTGTACATATCGGCGACCTTGCCTTGAATCAGCTGGAACTCGCCGATCGGCTGACCGAACTGTTTGCGGTCGTGGATATACGGCACGACTGCATCCATGACCGCGACCATGATGCCGGTCGGGCCGCCGGCGAGCACGGCGCGCTCGTAGTCGAGACCGCTCATCAACACTTTCGCGCCGCCGTTCAACTGACCGAGGATATTTTCTTCAGGCACTTCGACGTCCTGGAACACCAGTTCGCCGGTATGCGAGCCGCGCATGCCGAGCTTGTCGAGCTTTTGCGCGACCGAGAAGCCCTTCATGCCCTTCTCGACGATAAACGCCGTGATGCCGCGCGAATTCGCTTCGAGATCGGTTTTGGCGTACACGACCAGCGTGTCGCAATCCGGGCCGTTGGTGATCCACATCTTGGTGCCGTTGAGCACGTAGTGGTCGCCCTTCCTGTCCGCGCGCAGTTTCATGCTGACGACGTCCGAACCCGCGTTCGGCTCGCTCATGGCGAGCGCGCCGACGTGTTCGCCCGAGACCAGCTTCGGCAAGTACTTCTGCTTTTGCGCCTCCGTGCCGTTGCGATGAATCTGGTTGACGCACAGATTCGAGTGCGCGCCATACGACAGACCGACCGACGCCGACGCGCGCGAGATTTCTTCCATCGCGATCATGTGCGCCGTGTAGCCCATGTTCGCGCCGCCGTATTCCTCCGCGACCGTCATGCCGAGCACGCCCAGATCGCCGAATTTGCGCCACAGGTCCATGGGGAATTGATCCGTACGATCGATTTCCGCGGCACGCGGGGCGATTTCTTTGGCCGCGAAACCCGCGATGCTGTCACGCAGCATTTCGATTTCTTCGCCGAGCGGGAATTGCAAACCGGGCAGGTTACTCATTGCTGTGTCTCCAGAATTTCGTTGGCGGCCGGCCATGGCGGGCGCCGGCGTGTCTGAGTGCGGCTCAGCGGACGGTGCGGCCTTGTTGGCCGCCACCATCGTCACGCACGAAGCGCGAAACGTTCAGGGTGCATTTCACGCTAGATTTACGTAAGCGTCAATAGATATTTTTGAGTGTTACTCAGAAATTTTCTTTTGAGCGTTTATCGGTGCTCAGCCGTGATAGGATCCACCTTATCGGGGCGATTTGCCTCATAAATCTGAACTTTACTCATATGACGGTTGCCTTGAAGGCGGAGTTACCTGCCTCACGCCGCCAGCCGGCCGGGCGCAAGTCGCAGCAGCGCGTGAAGGAGATTCTGCAGGCGGGACGCGAGGTGTTCTCCGAGCGGGGATACGAGCGCGCGACGACGGCGGAGATTGCGCAGCGCCTGGGCATTTCCGAGGCGACCGTGTTCAGTTATTTCCGCGGCAAGCGGGAGTTATGCGCGCGCGTGATTGGCGACTGGTATGACGAGATTATTGAAGCGATCGAGTCTGGCTTGCCGCGCGATGGCAGTGTGCGCCAGCAGTTTGCTTTCATTGTGCGGACGCATTTGCGATTGATGCTGGTCAACGGCACAGACCTGTGTGCTTTGGTTTTGTCGGAGGGCCGGGCGCGGCATCATGAGCTGAGTGAGGCGCTGACCGAGTTGCAGCGCCGGTATACCGCGCCGCTGATGCGGGTGTTGGCACAGGGGCAGGAAACGGGGCAGATCCGATCCGATATGCCGTTGAGGTTGCTTCGCTCGTTGGTGTTTGGGCCGATGGAACATGTGCTGTGGGACGCTACGCTGGCGAATCGGCATATCGATATTGACGCTACCGCGGATCAGTTGATCGATGTGCTGTGGACGGCGCTCATGCCGCCGGATGTGGCGGTTAGTGCTTTGCAACAGTTTCGACTGGAAGTGGCAGAGGCCACGAGGCGGTTTGAGGAATCTTCTGCGAAGGAAGCGCGCTTTGGGGTGTGCAATGCGCGGAAGGTTGAAGACTCGGAATAGTTTTTTTTGCCTGTGCGGCGCTTTGTTTCTGTGTGCCTGCGGTGGTGGCCTTTCCTTGTTTTGTTAGTGGTCTATTAGCATTCCCCCTGTGCGGGGGGGCACCTACTTTTCTTTGCCGGCCGCAAAGAAAAGTAGGCAAAAGAAAGCGGCTCACACCGCCAGCTTTTAAGCGGGGCCCCTGGCTTGGAGGAGGTAGTGGAGCATCTGGAATCGGTGTTCTCGCACACTCCGCGCTGGTGACAAGGCCGTCATACTTCCGGCGGCGCTACGCGCGCCGTGGCGGTACTTCACAAACCCGCCGGGTTCGTTGGGCCCCTTGGGCACGTCCGGTGCCTGCGGCTGTTCAAGCGTAACGGCTTGCCTTTGCTGTGCTGGCGTAATTCGCGGCTGCGTTTTGTTCGGCGAGGTGGCTTGTAATTCGCGGCTGCATTTAGTTTGGCGAAGTGACCCGCACTTCCACAATCCGGCGCCTCGCCGAGGCGAAGCCGATGGCCCCCACCATGCGCAAACGAAGCCACTGGTTTCCCTGGCAGACCCGCCCGCGGCGCACGTAGTGCGAGGCGGGAAGAATGATGCCGGAGGCGCCAATCCGCTATCGGTGTTGTGAAGTACCGCCACGGCGCGCGCAGCGCCGCCGGAAGGATGACTGCCTTGTCACCCGCGCGGAGTGTGCGAGAACACCGATTCCAGATGCTCCACTACCTCCTCCAAGCCAGGGGACCCGCTTAAGAATTAGCGGTGTGAAGCCGCTTTCTTTTGCCTACTTTTCTTTGCGGCCGGCAAAGAAAAGTAGGTGCCCCCCCGCACAGGGGGAACGCTAATAGACCACTAACAAATCAGGGAAAGGCCACCACCTAATAGACCACTAACAAATCAAGGAAAGGCCACCACCGCAAGCACAACAACCAAAGCGCCGCACAGGCAAAAAAATCCGCTAATCTATCCCCTCCCCGGTGCAGCAAAAAAACCCCAGGAGCCCCCATGCCAACGGCAAAAAAACCAACTATCAGAATCGGCATAGGCGGCTGGACCTACGCCCCCTGGCGCGGCACCTTCTACCCATCAGACCTGACACAAACCCGCGAGCTGCAATACGCGAGCCAAAACCTCACTTCGATAGAAATCAACGGCACCTTTTACGGCTTGCAAAAGCCCTCGAGCTACGAGAAGTGGTATCAGGAAACCCCCGAAGACTTCGTCTTCTCCCTAAAAGCCCCTCGCTACGCGACCAACAGAAAAATCCTCGCGGACGCCAATGAAACAATCGAACGCTTCTTCGCCAGCGGCGTACTGCTACTCAAACAGAAACTGGGCCCCATAAACTGGCAATTCGCGCCGACAAAAAAATTCGACAAAGAGGACTTCGAAGCTTTCCTGACACTGCTGCCGCAAAGCATCGAAGGTCAAAAACTGAGGCACGCCATCGAGGTCCGCCACGAAAGCTTCAAAACCCCGGAATTCATCGCGCTAGCAAAAAAATACCAGGTAGCAATCGTGCTGGCCGGCGACAGCGACTACCCGCAAATCGCGGACATCACCGCGCCATTCGTCTACGCCCGCATCATGGGCACAACAGACAAACACGCCAAAGGCTATTCGACTCAAGCCCTCGACGCATGGGCCGAGCGCGCCCGCCAACTCGCCGCAGGCAAAACACCGGAAGACCTGGAAACATCAGCCGAAGCACCCGGGAAAACCACGGCACGAGACGTCTACCTGTACATCATCAGCGGCTTCAAGGAACGCAATCCGGCGGCCGCGATGGCGCTCATCAAGCGCCTCTGACAACAGGCGCCGACGCGCCACGGCCCGATAACACCGCACGAGTGTCATAATCCCGGCAACGAACAGGCATCAGGCCTGCAGGCATCCACATCTCATCATCAAGGCCCGGGAGAACATTTTGAGCGGTATCGACAATCCTCTGCACGATCAGGAAGTCGGCTCTGCCGACGCCACCCAGGACACCACGCGCATCGACGACGTTCGTATCGGCGCGGTACGTCCGCTCATTTCCCCTGCCTTGTTGCAGGATGAACTGCCCGTCCCGCTCGCCGTCCAGACGCTTGTCGAGGAAAGCCGTGCGGCGATCGCCGATATCCTGCACGGCCGCGACGACCGCCTCGTGATGATCATCGGTCCCTGCTCGATCCATGACCACGATCAGGCGATCGAATACGCACATCTGCTCAAGAAGGCCGCCGACACGTACAAGAACGATCTGCTGATCGTAATGCGGGTCTACTTTGAAAAACCGCGCACGACAGTGGGCTGGAAAGGCTATATCAACGACCCGCGCCTCGACGGCAGCTTCCACATCAACGAAGGCCTGCGCCTCGCCCGGCAACTGCTGCTGGACATCAACGGCCTCGGCCTGCCGACCGCCACCGAATTTCTCGACCTGCTGAGCCCGCAATACATCGCGGACCTGATCGCGTGGGGCGCTATCGGCGCGCGCACGACCGAGAGTCAGAGTCATCGGCAGCTTGCATCGGGACTGAGCTGCCCGATCGGTTTCAAGAACGGCACGGACGGCGGCGTGCAAATCGCCGCGGATGCAATCGTCGCAGCACGCGCGAGTCACGCGTTCATGGGTATGACCAAGATGGGCATGGCCGCCATCTTCGAGACGCGCGGCAACGACGACGCCCACGTGATTCTGCGCGGCGGCAAGAAAGGTCCGAATTACGACAGCGCATCGGTCGAAGCAAGCTGCGCGGCACTCAAATCAGCAGGGTTGCGCGAGCAGGTCATGATCGACTGTTCGCACGCGAACTCGGGCAAGTCGCACTTGCGTCAACTGGATGTGGTGCAGGATATCGCACGGCAACTATCGCAGCGCGAGCACCGCATCACCGGCGTCATGCTGGAAAGTCATCTGGAAGAAGGCCGTCAGGATCTGAAGGCGGGTGTGCCGTTGCGCCACGGCGTGTCGATTACCGACGCGTGCGTCAGCTGGGCGCAAACCGAACCGGCGCTCGAAGCGCTGGCCGAAGCAACCCGGCAACGGCGCGCGGGCTGATCGCAGCAAGGCAAGCACCAGGAGCGCACTATAAGCACCGCACGCGCCGCACCAACCGCCGATTGCCTATGTCACCGGGGTTGGGCTGCGCGTTGTTCCTCACGCCCGATGCATCGTTCGCCGCGCGTTTCAAGCGGCGGGCGCCGATGCACCGACGCGAGGCGCGTTGCATTACGACGCGTTGACGGCTTCCTTGAACGCCTTGCCGGCGGTGAACTTCACCGTCTTGGCTGCGGCGATCTGGATCTCGGCACCCGTCGACGGATTGCGGCCCACGCGTGCAGCGCGTGCGCCAGTCGAGAAAGAACCGAAACCGACCAGTTGCACCGTCTCGCCGCCCACCACTGCTGCGGTTACCGCGTCGACGATCGCGTCGATGGTTTGGCCGGTGGCCGCTTTGCTTTCGCCCGTCGCTGCGGCGACTGCATCAATCAGTTCCTGTTTGTTCATAGCACTTCCCGTATGGTAATCATGGAACCGGCGCCACATCTGTTGCGCCGGGACCGACACACTAACGCATAGGCGCATATTCGCGCAAACCTTGGGTGTAAGCCTTGTATCAGGCGCCCAGCGCCAATTTGACGTTTTTTTGTCGCAAAGCGCCATAAAAATCGCGAGCTTACGATTTCTGGCCGCCTTACAAAGCGCCGCCGCGCATCACAATCCGTTGCAATTTCAGTGCTTTAGCGTGGGCAAGCCAATGCTGGCGGGCTTTCCCGCCTATGTTACGGTGGCTCGCCAATATTTGGCATTCGCCGTTGGCGCCGCGTGCGGAAATTAAAGATCGATGAGTAAAAAAACGATGATTTTTCGCCATATTGCAACATCGGCTTTGGTCGCCGAGTCGTTTTGCACGTTCGCGGCGACCGACGACACCGCGTGCGCCACGCGGGCCGGAACGGCAAATTCAGCCACGCCCCCGGCGCGTCCGGCGGCAGAAATGGCTCGTTATGGATAACCCGCAGGGCGTATTTACCGCCTGTTCAAAACGCGTTCAAATCCGGTCGAACGAACTCAAGGTGATACCCTTGGTCACCGATACATGAAGCTGCGTGTGCAGCGCGAACGTCGCAAGGTTGCGAAGGGTTCGGTTAGCCGGAAACCGCTTCAATTTCATCGCTCAGTTATCCTTGGCATCTTCAAAATTCCCCTCTCTTCTCGCGCCTGCGACGCGGTGTGCGAAGCGATGGCCGCGCGCGCCGGACGCGACCGCATACCGAGGCCCGGTTAGCCCGGCGCTGCAAAGCGCGTCACGGCGCGCTGCCGTACTCCAGTTTCGGATACCAGTTGCTGTCGCGGCCGCCGGGCGTCATGTCGAGCACCGTCCATATCGGCATCGGGTCGGGCGCGCCCCGCGGGTCCTGGCCGGGGTCCGCTGTCGACGGTCCCATCTCTTCGGCCCAGAAGTGCCGCACCGTGCCACCCGAGCGAGTGAAAACGTTGAAAGCGGGGTTGTCGTCGCCATCGGGATCCTCGGCGGCGTAGTCGCGGTTGAAGCTGTTGCCACCCGACGAATACAAGCGCAGATGCCGCCACCCTCGCTCCTTTTTGAACGCGACCAGTTTTTCGATCGGCGAGCGGCCGATCACCGCAAATGCCACGCGTTGCAGGATGTCGGGCATTTCGCCGTCGTAAGCGCTCAGCAACGAGGTGCACATCGGACAGGGCCGTGTGCGCTTCGGACCGAACATCCAGTTGTAGGTAACGAGGGTATCGTGTGGGCCGAACATTTCCGATAGTGTCACCGTGCCCTCTTCGCCCTCGAAACAGTAATCTTGCGGCACGACGCCGCCGGGCGGCAACGCACGGCGCTGCGCGGCCACTCGCTCGATGTGGCGCCGCAACTCGATTTCCTCGGCCAGCAGGTCGTTGCGCGCGCGGCGATATTCGGCGCTCTCCCCGGGAAACCGGCGGGGCAATTCGGCCAGCAGCCTGGCCGGCTTCAGCGATTGTGCGGATGCGTTTGGGTCAGTCATCAGCGATCTCCTCTTGCAGAAAAAGGATAAAAGGCGCGATGTGCGGCCGAGCGATCGGCAAGTGCGTTGTCGCTCCCCCACATTTTCACTCCCCTGTAGCGACGACGAACAGCGCGACGGCAAATCGACAACCTCGGCGAAATTATCGTGGCCGCGGCGGAACGCAAACCCGGCACGGCAGTGTCCATGCCCAACGCGGACGAGAACCGGCACCTGATTGCAAGGTATGCTTTGCTGCAAAACACGCGCGCACTGGCGCGCTATCACACCGTCACGGCGCCCGCCGCGCCGCCCTTGGGAATGTGCCATGCCGCTTCGTCTTCCACCCCTGCCCGCGCTTCGCTTCTTCGAGGCAGCCGGGCGGCATCAGAGCTTCAAGCTCGCCGCGGCGGAATTGAACGTGACGCCCAGCGCCATCAGTCACGGAATCGTCGGACTCGAGCAGGCGCTCGGCGTCGAGCTGTTCGTGCGCGAGCCGCGCGGACTGTCGCTCACGCCGGCAGGAGGCGACTACCTGTCTTACGTTTCCGAAGCGTTTTCGCTGATCGCCATCGGCACGCAGCGTCTGCCGAATAACCGGGCGAATCGCACAATTGCGCTGAGTTGCGCGCCGACGTTGGCGTCGCGCTGGCTGCTGCCGCGCTTGCAGAGCTTTCGGGCGCGCTGGCCGAATGCGAACGTCACCGTCGATACGTCGCATCGCCAGGTGGGCTTTCCCGTCGACGGTTTTGATTTCGCCATCCGCATGAGCCGGGCTCCGGTCGCGGGCACTGCGTGGACCCGGCTGTTCGGCGAGCGGCTGGTGCCGGTGTGCAGCCCCGCTTACCGCGAGAGCCTGCTCGACGAACAGGGCAACCTCGATCTGCGCCGCGCGACGCTCATTCATGTGAACGCGGCGAGCGAAGACTGGCAGGCCTGGTTCGACGCCACCGGCACCACTGGCGCCACCGATACGACAAGCTCGGCCGGCACGAACGGAATCGATCTGTCCGATGGCTTGCGCGTCGACACGATCCAATTGGCTTTCGAAGCCGCGGCGATGGGATTGGGGGTCGCGCTCGGCAGACGGCCGCTGGTCGACCGCGATCTCGCCAACCACGCCCTGGTCGAAGCCAGTCCACAGACGATCCCTTCCACCACCGCCTATTGGCTGGTGAGTTCGGAGAGTGTGGATCGTCGCCCGGAACTCTTCGACTTCAAACGGTGGCTGCTCACGGAGGCCGAGCACTTCGACGATTCGCCTGCCGTCGCCGCTGCCGGGCTGGACAGCGCCAACAGTTGACTCAGCCGACTCAGGCGACTCAGTCCGCTCGACCAGGACAGGTGAGCACCGCTCACCTGTCGTCAAAAACTTTTCTTTTGCCGCTTCTGACGCTCGCTGCGACCATGGTGTCGAAGGAGATCAGAACCATGTCCACCACAAGTAGCAGACGCTTCACCCCCGCCTTCAACCAGACGACGCTAGTGATCGTCGCCGGCGCGCTGATTTTGAGCGCCGCGATGGGCATCCGGCAGACCTTTGGGCTCTTCATCGGGCCGTTCTCATTCGACCGCGGCCTGCCGGTCACACTGATCGCCTTTGCGATCGCGCTGCACAATCTGGTTTGGGGTTTCACCCAACCGTTCGCCGGCGCCGCTGCGGACCGCTATGGTTCGGCGCCGGTCGTCGCGTTCGGCGCGACCACCTTCGCTGCCGGACTGGGGCTCGCGGCGGTGGCGCCGTCGGGCGCGATGCTGATTGTCGGCATGGGCCTGCTGGTCGGCATCGGCATCAGTTGCACGACTTTCGGCGTGGTGTTGCCGGCGGTCGGCCGCATCGCGTCGCCGGAAAAACGCAGCATGGCGATGGGTCTCGTCAGTGCCGGCGGCTCGGCCGGCCAGGTCTTGATGGTTCCGCTCGTGCAAAGCGTTCGACTCAGTTCCGGCGTGTCCACTTCGCTCTTCGTGCTGGCGTTCCTGATGCTGGTGGTCGCGCCGCTCGGCATGGTGCTCGACCGCCGCGCGAGCAACGGTATGCCGGGGCAGGAGCCGCCCGCCATGCCGCTGCGCAAGGTACTGGCTCAGGCCTGCCGGCATCGCGGATACCGGCTTCTGACGCTCGGTTTTTTCACTTGCGGATTTCAGCTTGCCTTCATCGCCACGCATTTGCCGGAGTATCTGTCGCTCTGCCATATGCCGATCGGGCTGGGTGCAACGGCGCTCGCGCTGATCGGTCTGTTCAACATGGCGGGTAGCTGGGGATGCGGATGGCTGGGTGGACGTTTCCGCCAGCATCACGTGCTCGGATGGCTTTACCTGATCCGAAGCGCGACGATCGGCGCGTTCTTTCTGCTGCCGAAAACATCCGCTTCGGTAGTGATTTTTGCGGCCGTCATGGGTTTGACGTGGCTCGGGACCGTGCCGTTGACGAGCGGACTCGTGGCGAAGGTGTTCGGCACGCGTCACCTGGGGAGCCTGTTCGGCGTCTGCTTTCTGAGCCATCAGATCGGCTCGTTTCTTGGCGCGTGGCTAGGCGGTCTGGTGTTCGATCTGACCGGCTCGTATTCGCTGCTGTGGGAGGCCACGGTCGTGGCCGGACTCGTCGCGGCGATGCTGCACTTCCCGATCGACGACGCCACCGTGCACACGCCGGCCCTTCCGTCCGAGCCGGCACGCGCATAAGCGCCATTGTGCGAACGACGAATCCGACCAGGGGATGATTGATGAATCAAGCAGTCACACCGATCGGCTTCATCGGGCTCGGCTCGATGGGCGAACCGATGGCACTGAATCTGGTACGAGCCGGCACGCCGCTGCTGGTATGAAACCGCTCCGCGGCGAAGGCGGCGCCGCTATTTTTTCGTGGCGTCGGCGGATGCTTTCGGCACGCGTCCCATCAGATAGAACTCGTCGTTCGGACGCATGGAGATGACGTTTGCCATCCGGTTCGACAGGCCGAAGAACGCGGTGATCGCCGCGATATCCCAGATGTCTTCGTCGGAAAAGCCGTGCTCGCGCAGCGTCTGAAAGTCTGCATCGCCGACCGTGCCGGACTCGCGGCAGACCTTCAGCGCGAAATCGAGCATGGCCTTCTGCCGCGCGGTGATATCGGCCTTGCGATGATTAACGGCCACCTGATCCGCGAGCAGCGCCGCCTTTTCGTAAATGCGCAGAATTGCGCCGTGCGCGACCACGCAGTACAGGCAATCATTCACCGCGCTCGTGGCGACGACGATCATTTCGCGCTCGCCTTTGGTGAGTCCCCCTTCCTTGAGCATCAGCGCGTCGTGATAGGCAAAAAACGCGCGGAATTCGTCAGGGCGATGCGCCAGCGTCAAGAACACGTTCGGGACAAAACCGGCTTTCTCCTGCACTTCGAGGATGCGGGCCTTGATGTCCTCTGGCCATTCGCCGGGCTCCGGCACAGGGTAGCTGCTGATCGGCTGAAGGTTTGCCATGGCGTGTCTCCTTTGTATAGGTAAGTGCACGACGATTGTAGCAATCGTGCTGCCGGCAGGGACGACTGCGCGCACTGAGGGCCGCTGAGTGCAATAACCGGGCGGCCCTTCGCGCTCGCCGACCAAACCTGATATGTGCGCGTGCATCGCCTAGACTTTCAACTCATGAGCGCTTGAACACAGCGCATCAGAGCGACGGCGCCTTGTCCGGAATGAGCAGGAGCGAATATGTCAGACGTTTCACACGACGCGCGAGCGCCCGTCATCAAGGTGCACCCTGACCGGGAAATGGCGACGAGTCAGCGGTTGCCGTACTTCGTCGGCATTTCTGCGAGGACGGCCGGTGCAACAGGTTTGTCGATGTACATGGTCGTAGTCCCGCCGGGCGGGCACGCCGAGCCGCATCTGCACGCCGACTATGAAACCGCGACTTACGTGCTCGAGGGTCGTATCGAAACCCGCTTTGGCCCGGGCCTGCGCGAATCGGTCTTTACCGATGCGGGCGACTTCCTGTTCATTCCGCCTGGCGTACCGCATCAGCCCTTTAATCTGAATGAGACCACGGCTGCTAGAGCTATTGTCGCGAGAAATCATCCTGACGAACATGAGCGGGTGGTGCCGTATGATCCGGCCGATGATCCGGCCGTTGACGTATAAGCGTTGAGGCGCGATTGCTGTGCCTAAGGCGTTGGCCTTTGCCGCAGCGGACTTGTCTGCGGGAGTCGGCGCCTGCTGTACATAGACGGCCTGACCCGCCAGAGAGGCAGGAGCTACCAACGGAAACAAACTGGCTTTGCGAAGCGCAAGCGCATAGAGCACAAAGCCGATTCCGTAAGAGCCCATCGCGGCTGCGCGAAGCAGAAGCGGGACCCATTCACCTGATGACGGTGCCGCGGCCCGAAGTGCGGCAAGCCGTAACAGAACACTCGCCAGTCCGCTCAACATTAAAGACTCCGTAACGGAGCTGAACCCGGACACCCGGAATGTAAAGATTCGTCAATGTCGCCGCGGACGCAACACTTCAAATAGATTCAGCCTTTTCTGATTGACGACGGCTCCAGCCCAAGGGGGGCGAAAAAAGAGCGTGTCGGCGGGATGGCATTGCAACTTCCGGTCGGCTGGCTCGCCGATCGCGCGGGTCTGGCGGTCGCCGTGATCGTCTGCGCGGCGCTCAGCACGCTGGCGATCTGCGGTTTCGCGGTTGCGGCGCCCGCGTCGTGGCTCGCCGCGGCAAGCGCGCTGCTGCTCGGCGGCATGAACAGTTCATTCATTACGCTCGGCATGTACGCGGCGGCATGCAGCGACAAAGCCGCGCTCACACGCAATATGCGGCTGGTGTCGCTCACCTTCACCGCGAGCTCGATCGTGGGGCCGCTCGTCGCGGGCTTCGCGATGAAAGCACGGGGCAGCGACATGCTGTTGTGGCAACTGGCGATCATGAGCGGCGCTCTCGCCGCCTACACGCCCGGCTTGCGCGAAGGCCGGCGTCAGCCCGATCGATCGCGGTCGATGGGCTGAGCCGGTTCTGCATCAAACCGATAGAGCGTGCCTAGCGCGCAGCAACCTTCCGCTGCCGCCAAAGACACAGCAGATCGCACGCGATATGCGCGGCGGCGATCGCGGTGATCTCGCTCTGGTCATACGAGGGCGCCACCTCGACCACATCCGCGCCCACCAGATTCAACGCCCCCAGCCCGCGCACGATCGCGAGCCCCTGCGCCGACGACAAACCGCCCGCCACCGGCGTGCCCGTGCCCGGCGCGAACGCCGGATCGAGGCAATCGATATCGAAGGTCAGATACGCCGGCCGCGCGCCGACGATCGACGTGATCCGCTCCACCGCCGCTCGCGCGCCATGTTCGTGGACCCACGCGGCGTCGAGGATATTGATGCCCATGAAGTCGTCGTTCCACGTGCGAATGCCGATCTGCACCGAGGTCTTCGGATCGATCAAGCCATCCTTCACCGCCTTGTAGAACATCGAACCGTGATTCAGGCTGTCCGGACTGTCGTCGGCCCAGGTATCGCAATGGGCGTCGAAATGAATCAGCGAGAGCGGCGTGCCGTACTTCTCCGCATGCGCGATCAGCAACGGATAAGTGATGTAGTGATCGCCACCGAGCGTCAGCATCTTCGCGTCCGAGCGCAGGATCGTGCGCGCATGGTCGACGATCGACGCCTTGATCGTCATGGGATTGTGCGCATCGAACCAGCAATCGCCGTAATCGGTCACGGCGAGATCTTCGAACGGATTGAAGCCCCACGGATAGGGATGCAACTCCGACAACTGCACGCTGGCCGCACGCACCGCTGCCGGGCCGAGACGCGCGCCCGAGCGGAACGTAGTGGCCAGATCGAGCGGCACGCCGGAGACCACGACGTCGACGCCGTCGAGTTCGCGGGTGTACTTGCGGCGCATGAACGACAACACACCCGCATAGGTGTTTTCGATCGACGAGCCATAGAGCGACGAACGGCGGATCGCGCCGTCGCCGTAAACGAGTTCAGTCATGGATGACCTGATACCTGATAAACATGCCGGCGCCGCACGCGGGGCTTCCAGGTGATGCATGCGTCGTCCGGCTTCGGATTCATTGGGAACGCGGCGGCGCCTTTCCCGCACGCCGCCGCGCTGGCTTGCGAACCCTTTAGCGCAGCCGCACCAGCGTGGACTTCAGCTCGGTGTACTTCTCCAACGCGTGCAACGACTTGTCGCGGCCGTTGCCCGATTGCTTGTAGCCGCCGAACGGGAAATTCATGTCCCCGCCTTCGTCGTAGCAATTGACCCAGACCGTGCCCGCGCGCAGCTTGCGCGACACCTCGTGCGCGGTGCTCAGGTTCGAGGTCCAGACCGCGGCGGCGAGACCATACTCGCTGTCATTGGCAATCCTGATCGCTTCCTCGACCGTATCGAATGTAATCACCGACAACACCGGCCCGAAGATTTCCTCGCGTGCGACCTTCGCGCCGGACGCCGGGATCTCGAAGATGGTCGGCTCGATATAGAAGCCGCCGGTTTCCTGTTTCACGCGTGCGCCGCCGAGCAGCAGCTTCGCTTCGGCGCGGCCCGCTTCGATGTAGCCCAGCACGCGCTCGAGTTGCACGTTATCGACAATCGCGCCCATCGAGGTTTGCGGATCCAGCGGATTGCCCGGCGTGTAGCTGCGGGCTGCCGCGATCAGCTTGTCGAGGAACACGTCCTTGATGTCTTGATGCACGAGCAGGCGCGAACCCGCCGTGCACATTTCGCCCATGTTGTAGAAGATCGCGCCGGCCGCCGCATTCGCCGCGCGGTCGAGGTCGGGGCAATCCGGCATCACGATGTTCGGCGACTTGCCGCCGAGTTCGAGCCACACGCGCTTCAGGTTCGATTGTCCGGCGTACTGCATGATCAGCTTGCCGACGTTGGTCGAGCCGGTGAAGGCGAGACAATCCACGTCCTGATGCAGCGCCAGCAGCTTGCCCGGCTCGCCCGCGCCCGGCACGACGTTGAACACGCCAGCGGGAATACCTGCGTCCAAAGCGAGTTGCGCGAGGCGGATCGCGGTGAGCGGCGATTTCTCCGAAGGCTTGAGCACCACGCTGTTGCCCGCGGCTAGTGCCGGACCGAATTTCCACGACGCCATCAGAATCGGGAAATTCCACGGCACCACTGCGGCGACCACGCCGATCGGCTCGCGCGTGACGAGCCCCACCAAATGATGATCGGCGGGCGCCACCTCGCCGCCGACCTTGTCGATCGCCTCGGCGAACCATTCCACGCAATAAGCCGCGCCCGGCACGTCCACCGTGGTCGTATCGGCGATCGGCTTGCCTGCGTCCAACGTTTCCAGCAGCGACAGTTCGTCGAGATGTTCACGGATCGACGCCGCCCAGCGCAGCAGGATCGCCTTGCGCTGGCGTGGATTCAGGCCGGACCATACGCCCGAATCGAATGCGCGGCGGGCGGCCGCCACGGCGGCGTCGACATCGGCCGCGCCGCTATCGGCGACCCTGGCCAGCAGTTTGCCGTCGATCGGGCTCAGGCAGTCGAACGTGCGGCCGCCGTCGGCCGCGCGATACTCGCCGTCGATAAACGCACGGCCTTCGATTGAAAGCGCAGCGGCCTTGTCTTGCCAGAAGGCGAGATTTTTCTTGTCCATCAGGATACCTCAATGTTGTGCGCTCGACGCATCTCGGCATCGACTTCATGCAGCATCGACTGCATGCGGCATTGAACTGCGTCGCAGCGCGTTGGCGCGGAGTCTCTAGAACGTTGGCGGCGAATTGGCCGATACGATCTCGCAGAGATGCTCCGCGCTGGGATTGCGAAAACGATGCGGTAAACGGCTTTCGAAGTAGTAGCTGTCGCCGGGATCGAGCAGCCACGTGGTGCCGTCCACGGTCAATTCGATCTGCCCGCTGACCACCACGCCGCCCTCGTGCCCCGCGTGTTCCAGCATTTCCGGCCCCGTATCCGACAGGGGCTGGTAGACCTCGCGCAGAATGCCCATGTTGCGGTCTTTCACGCTCGAGCCCGCCAGATAGAACTCGATCGATTCATTGCCGAGGTTCGGCATGTCCGCGCGCCGCGACACCACCGAGCGCTCCGCTTCGACTTCGAAGGTAAAGAACTCGGCGAGACTCATCGGTATGCATTCGAGCAGTTTCTTCAGCGAGCCGACCGACGGGCTCACGCGGTTCTGCTCGATCAACGAGATCGTGCCGTTGGTCACCCCCGCCCGCTTGGCCAGTTCACGCTGCGACAGACCATTCTTCTTGCGGATGTACTGCAGGCGGGTGGCTACTTCTATAGACATCGCTGAATTCTCTGACATATGAAGGCGGTCGGGACGCGTGGACCAGAACAATGCGCTGTGCGCGAGTGTTGAATATTCTAATCACTTTAATCGTTGCGCCTTTGGGGAAAACCCTGAAAGCATTCCGAAATATGAATTGCGCAACGAACGTTCCCATCGGCTGGGATTTCGGCCACGCCCCCCCGGGAAAGCCCTTATAAGTCTTTTATAAAAATGATTTGACGGCATTATTGGCTCGTATACGATGGTTCTCAGGCAGTCGTCATACCGGCGTCAAAAAACATGAAAAGTTGTTTTCGACGCGGCAAATCCGCTTCGCCAAGGTTTCCGGCGACTGAGCCAGCGTCATGTTTCTTTAAACGCCTGTGCGTTTTTCGAGCAAGCCGTTCAATACTTTCAACGTCGTTAGTCGAGTGTAATCGTGAGAGTCCGAGGCCCTTTGGTGAGATGGAATCGTAGTCAGGCGAGATGTCTTCGCGCTGACGGCGCCATCGCCGACGGCAGCAACGGCAGCCTTGCGTTCCGCCGCTTTCTGTCCGTCTTCACGATCCTGTCCCGCCGTTCAGTTCGACGCCACAACTCCATCTCCGCGCGCGCCTTCATTGCTGTGCGCACGGACGAAGTCGCCTCGCTGCTGCCGTAGCGCCTCCCTCCTTTTCGCCGTTCGATTCGTCCATTTGCGTGAGCGCGCTCTATTGAGCCTGGCGTTCGTGCGTGTGCGGTGCCGTCTGCCGCCCGCGCGCTTCATGCGGATCCAGATTGGTTGCGCACCGCAGCGGATCGAATCGAACAGCCTATCTGATTGCCACGCGCGGCGCGTTTCGTTGACGACCGCCCGCACTACCCGGCGGCCTGGCGCCTTACGCCCGGCTGCGGAACCGTGCCGCGCAGGGTTTAACGTTGTTCATGCCGCGTCCCGCGGGGAACGCCCCGAAGGAAGTCCCCTTGTGGGACACACACACGTCTATTCGTTATGCGAACCAAACCTCTAGTCGGCATCAGCGCCGACAGAACGATGATGGGAGTCCACCCGTCGCATGTGGTCGGCGAGAAGTACATCGCGGCGATCGTCGACGGCTCACAGGCACTGGCGATGTTGTTGCCGGCGCTCGGCGAGCGTCAGTCCACCGCGGATGTGCTGGCTACCGTCGATGGACTGCTGTTTACCGGCAGCTATTCGAATGTCGAGCCGCATCGCTATGGCGGCCACCCCAGCGCGCCGGGCACGCTGCACGACGCCGCCCGCGACGCGACGACGCTGCCGCTGCTGCGCGCGGCGATCGAGGCCGGTGTGCCGGTGCTGGCGGTATGCCGCGGCTTCCAGGAAATGAACGTGGTGTTCGGCGGAACATTGCATCAAAGCGTTCACGCGGTGGAGGGCCTCAACGACCACCGCGAGAACAAGGAAGACGACCTCGACGTGCAATACGCACCGTCGCATTCGCTCACGCTGACGCAAGGCGGCTTGTTGCAGCGTCTTGCAGGCGGGGTGGATGAAGCGCGTGTGAATTCATTGCACGGTCAGGGCGTCGAGCGGCTAGGCGTGGGCCTCGTGGCCGAGGCCACCGCGCCGGACGGATTGATCGAAGCGGTGAGCGTGAACGACGCGCGCGCCTTCGCCCTGGGTGTGCAGTGGCACCCGGAGTGGAAGCACGCGAACGACGCGCTGTCCACCGCGATCTTTCGTGCGTTCGGCGACGCCTGCCGCGATCGAATGCGCATCAGGGCCGGCTATGGCGCGGCATCCGCCGCCGCCACGCATGCCTGAGCCGGTTGCGCACTAAACAGAGAGAACAATCATGCATGACATCGACGATTTTCTGAAGAAGAACCGCGTCACCGAGATCGAAGCAATCATTCCGGATATGGCCGGAATCGCACGCGGCAAGATCATCCCGCGCAGCAAGTTCGAATCGGGCGAATCCATGCGCTTGCCGCAGGCGGTGATGATCCAGACCGTCACAGGGGACTATCCGGAAGACGGCACGCTCACCGGCGTCACCGACCCGGACATGGTCTGCGTTCCCGACGCAAGCACCATCCGCATGATTCCGTGGGCCGTCGACCCGACCGCCCAGGTGATCCACGATTGCGTGCACTTCGACGGCACGCCCGTTGCGATCTCGCCGCGCCGTGTGCTGCGCCGCGTGCTCGAACTCTATAAGGCCAAGGGCTGGAAGCCCGTGATCGCGCCCGAACTGGAGTTCTACCTGGTCGACATGAACAAGGACCCGGACCTGCCGCTGCAACCGCCGATCGGTCGCACCGGCCGTCCGGAAACCGGACGCCAGGCGTATTCGATCGAAGCGGTCAACGAATTCGATCCGCTGTTCGAAGACATCTATGAATACTGCGAAGTGCAGGAACTGGAAGTCGATACGCTGATTCACGAAGTCGGCGCCGCGCAGATGGAAATCAACTTCATGCACGGCGACCCGCTGAAACTCGCCGACAGCGTATTCCTGTTCAAGCGCACGGTGCGCGAAGCCGCGCTGCGTCACAAGATGTACGCGACCTTCATGGCCAAGCCGATGGAAGGCGAACCGGGTTCGGCGATGCACATGCACCAGAGCCTCGTGGACGTAGAAACCGGCCACAACCTGTTCACCGGTTCGGACGGCAAGCCTACCTCGTTGTTTACCGGCTATATCGCGGGCTTGCAGAAATACACGCCCGCGCTGATGCCGATCTTCGCGCCGTACATCAACTCGTATCGCCGCCTGTCGCGCTTCATGGCCGCGCCGATCAACGTGGCATGGGGTTACGACAACCGCACGGTGGGCTTCCGGATTCCGCATTCGGGGCCGGCCGCGCGCCGTATCGAAAACCGCATTCCGGGTGTGGACTGCAATCCGTATCTGGCGATCGCCGCGACGCTGGCCGCCGGTTACCTGGGCATGACGCAGAACCTCGAAGCCACCGAGCCGCTGCTCAGCGACGGTTATGAACTGCCGTACCAGCTGCCGCGCAATCTCGAAGAGGGCCTGACGCTGATGGGCGCATGCGAACCGATCGCCGAAGTGCTCGGCGAGAAATTCGTCAAAGCCTACCTCGCATTGAAAGAAACCGAATACGAAGCGTTCTTCCGCGTGATCAGTTCGTGGGAACGCCGGCATTTGCTGCTGCACGTCTAAGGCCGGCTTCAAGGGCCCGGTCTGAGGCCGCGTCTGAGACCGTCAGGAACGTCAACGCAAACGCAAAACTATTGGAGGCAGTATGAGCTATAGGACAGAAGAAATCGCATACGTGCAGCCGGCACAACCCGCCGCCAGCGCACAGGCCGCACAGCAGCAACGCAGCACCGCCGAATACCGCGCACTCGACGCCGCGCATCACATCCATCCGTTTTCGGACATGGGATCGTTGAATCGCAGCGGCAGCCGCGTGATCGTCAAAGCCCATGGTGTGTACCTGTGGGACTCGGAAGGCAACAAGGTGATCGACGGCATGGCCGGCCTGTGGTGCGTCAATGTGGGTTACGGCCGCAAGGAACTGGCCGACGCGGCGTACCGGCAGATGCAGGAACTGCCCTACTACAACACCTTCTTCAAGACGACGCATCCGCCGGTGATCGAACTGTCGGCGTTGCTCGCGGAGCTGGCGCCCGAGCCGTTCAATCACTTCTTCTATTGCAACAGCGGTTCGGAAGGCAACGACACCGTGCTGCGCATCGTCCATCAATACTGGGCGACGCAAGGCAAGCATTCGAAGAAGTTCGTGATCTCGCGCAAGAACGGCTATCACGGCTCGACGATCGCGGGCGGCACGTTGGGCGGCATGGGCTACATGCATGACCAGATGCCGTCGAAGGTCGAGAACATCGTGCACATCGACCAGCCGTATTTCTTCGGTGAAGCGCAAGGCAATCTGACGCCGGAAGAATTCGCGCTCGCGCGCGCCCAGCAACTGGAAGCCAGGATTCTCGAAATCGGCGCGGACAACGTGGCCGCGTTCATCGGTGAGCCTTTCCAGGGCGCCGGCGGCGTGATTTTCCCGGCCTCGACGTATTGGCCGGAAATCCAGCGCATCTGCCGCAAGTACGACATTCTGCTGGTCGCCGACGAAGTGATCGGCGGCTTCGGCCGGACCGGCGAATGGTTCGCGCATCAGCACTTCGGCTTCGAACCGGATCTGATCACGCTCGCGAAAGGCCTGACGAGCGGCTATATCCCGATGGGCGCGGTCGGTCTGCACGATCGCGTCGCCAAAGCGATCATCGAGAACGGCGACTTCAATCACGGTCTCACCTACTCGGGGCATCCGGTGGCCGCCGCGGTCGCGCTCGCCAACCTGAAGGTGCTGCGCGACGAGAAGATCGTCGAGCGCGTCAAGGCCGATACCGGTCCGTACTTCCAGAAGCAGTTGCGCGACACCTTCGCCAACCATCCGATCGTCGGCGAGATTTCCGGCGCAGGGCTGGTGGCCGGCCTGCAACTGGCGGAAGATCCGAAAACGCGCAAGCGTTTCGCCAATGGCGGCGACGTCGGCACGATCTGCCGCGACTTCTGCTTCAACGGCAACCTGATCATGCGCGCCACCGGCGACCGGATGCTGCTGTCGCCGCCGCTCGTGATTACGAAGCTGGAAATCGATGAAATCGTTTCGAAGGCCAAAAAAGCCATCGATGCAACGGCACAACAACTCGGAATTTCGTAACGGCAGTTCGTTCCGGCATGGGCAACCCACGATCCATGTTCATGCCGGTTCTTCACATCAAGGGAAAAAACCATGAGCGTTAGTCATCTTCGTCATGCGGTCGCGGGGGCCGCGCTTCTCGCCTTCACGGGTTTTGCGGCGCTGTCGGTCACGCCGGCCCTTGCGGCCGACACGGAACTGAACGTGTACAACTGGTCGGACTACATTGCGAAGGACACGATTCCGAACTTCGAGAAGCAAGCCGGCATCCACGTCAAATACGACAACTACGATAGCGACGACACGTTGCAGGCCAAACTGCTCGCCGGCAGTTCCGGCTACGACATCGTGGTGCCGACGTCGAACTATATGGCCAAGCAGATCCAGGCCGGCGTGTACCAGAAGCTCGACAAATCGAAGCTGCCGAACCTCGCCAATCTCGATCCCGTGCTGATGAGGATGATCGCCGACGCCGATCCGGGCAACCAGTACGGTGTGCCCTGGGCCTACGGCACCGACGGTATCGGCTACAACGTACAGGCCGTCAAGAAGGCGCTCGGCGACAACGCGCCGGTGGATAGCTGGGCGCTGGTGTTCGACCCCGCCAATCTGTCCAAGCTGAAGGGCTGCGGCGTGTCGTTCCTCGACCAGGCCGTCGACGTGTTCGCCGCCACGCTGCAGTACATGCACAAGGACCCGAACAGCACGAACCCCGCCGACTATCAGGCCGCCTTCGAAGTGCTGAAGAAAGTCCGCCCATACATTACCCAATTCAACTCGTCGGGCTACATCAACGACCTCGCGAACAATGACATCTGCGTCGCGCTCGGCTGGTCCGGCGACGTCGGCATTGCGAGCCGCCGCTCCGCGGAAGCCAGGCGCTCGTATCAGATCAAGTTCTCGAACGCGAAAGAAGGCGGCCTGCTGTGGTTCGACGTGATGGTGATTCCGAAAGACGCCCCGCATCCTGAAGCCGCGTTGAAGTGGATCAATTACATTTCAGACCCGAAGGTCAACGCCGCGATCACCAACGAAGTGTTCTACCCGACCGCGAACAAGGCTGCGCGCCAGTTCGTGACGCCGGCTGTCGCGGAAGACAAGACCGTTTATCCGGGCGACGACGTGTTGGGCAAGATGACGCTGATGAAGCCCATGCCGACCGACATCCTGCGCCTCGAAAACCGTCTTTGGGCGCAGCTCAAAACCGGCCATTGATTCCGGCCAATCAGACGAAGCATTGATCCCGCGCTCAGGGATCGCTCGAACCCTGAGCGCATGAATTGCAGTAAGCATGAATTGCAGTAACGGTAGTCAGCCTGCGCGCTTTTAGCGTCCCACCTGCGCGCAGTCCCATGTTTTCAGATCGCAGCGCATCTTGCGAGCCGCTTTCAGCGTCCCGTATGGAGACACGTGTGCCCGCGATCCGCAAGGAATGGTTACATCATGAACTCGACGACCTTAAATAGCGCAGCCGGCGCCGCACAGATAGCCCGCCCCGCGCAGACGACGAAATCGAAATCGAAATCGGATGAGTTTGTCCGCATCGAAAACGTCGTGAAGAAATTCGGCGACAGCACCGCTGTCGACAACGTCAATCTGAGCATCGCGAAGAACGAACTGTTCGCGCTGCTCGGCAGCTCCGGCTGCGGCAAGTCCACGCTCCTGCGCATGCTCGCAGGACTGGAGTCGGTGACGTCCGGCCGCATCTTCGTCGATGGCGAAGATCTCGCGGCCATGCCGCCGTACAAACGGCCGGTCAACATGATGTTCCAGTCGTACGCCCTGTTCCCGCACATGAGCGTCGAAGCGAACATCGCGTTCGGCCTCAAGCAGGAAGGCACGCCGAAGAACGAGATCAAGGAACGCGTCGCCGACGCGCTCAATCTCGTGCAGATGAGCAAATACGCGCAGCGCAAGCCCCATCAGCTCTCCGGCGGCCAGCAGCAGCGTGTGGCGCTGGCCCGCTCGCTGGTGAAGCGCCCCAAGCTGCTGCTGCTCGACGAGCCGATGTCGGCGCTGGATAAAAAGATCCGCCAGAAGACCCAGCTCGAACTGGTCAACATCATCGAGAAGGTCGACGTGACCTGCGTGATGGTCACGCACGATCAGGAAGAAGCGATGACGATGGCCGGGCGCCTGGCCGTGATGAGCGAAGGCCGCATCGTGCAGATCGGCTCGCCGAGCCAGGTCTACGAATTCCCGAACAGCCGCTTCTCGGCGGAGTTCATCGGTTCGACCAACCTGTTCGAAGGCACGGTGGTCGAAGACGAACCGGACCATATCTTCGTCGAAAGCGAAGACCTCGAAACGCGCATGTATGTGAGCCACGGCATTACCGGCCCGCTCGGCATGCCGGTCGGCATCTCGGTGCGTCCGGAACGCGTGAAGGTGTCGCTCGAGAAGCCGGGCACGCCGCACAACTGGGCGCGCGGCGTGGTCTCGGATGTCGCGTACATGGGCAGCTATTCGCTGTATCACGTGCGCCTGCCGAGCGGCAAGACCGTGGTGTCGAATCTCTCCAGCTCGCACCTGATGAGCGAAGGTGCGCCTTCCTATAACGACGACGTGTTCGTTCACTGGTCGCCGGCAAGCGGCGTGGTGCTGACGCAATGAGCAATCCCACTACCTCCTCCCCCGCGGCGCTCGGCGCGCCGTCCGGCAGCCGCCTGCCCGGCTCGCTGAAAAAACGCCTGTCGATGCTGCTGCCGTCGGGCCGCTCGACCGTGATCGGCGTGCCGTTCCTCTGGCTCACGGTGTTCTTCGCGTTGCCGTTCGTGCTGGTGCTGAAGATCAGCTTCGCCGATCTGCGGCTGGGCATTCCGCCGTACACGGATCTCGTGACGGTCAAGGACGGCATGGTGCACTTCGCGATGCAGCTGAGCCACTATGCGTTCCTGCTGCAGGACGATCTGTACGTCGCGACGTATATCAGCTCGCTGAAGATGGCCGCAATCTCGACCTTCTTCTGCCTGTTGATCGGCTATCCGATTGCGTATTACATCGCCCGCTCGGAGCCGGCCAGGCGCAACCTGCTGATGATGGGCGTGATGCTGCCGTTCTGGACGTCGTTCCTGATTCGCGTCTACGCATGGATCGGCATTCTGAAGGACGACGGCCTGCTCAATCACACGCTGATGGCGATCGGCATGATTCATTCGCCGTTGCGCCTCTACCACACTGATATTGGCGTGTATATCGGCATGGTCTATTCGTATCTGCCGTTCATGGTGATGCCGTTGTATGCGCACCTGGTGAAGATGGATCTGACGCTGCTCGAAGCCGCCTACGACCTCGGCTGCAAACCGTGGACCGCGTTCACGCGCATCACGTTGCCGCTGTCGAAGAACGGCATCATCGCCGGCAGCCTGCTGGTGTTCATTCCGGCGGTCGGTGAGTACGTGATTCCTGAACTGCTCGGCGGCGCCGATACATTGATGATCGGCCGTGTGATGTGGGATGAATTCTTCAACGATATGGACTGGCCGATGGCATCCGCCGTCACCGTCGCGATGGTTCTGCTGCTGCTCGTGCCAATGGCCGTGTTCCAGTACTACCAGGTCAAGGAACTGGAGGGCACGAAATGATCAAGCCGAATAGAACGCTGTCCACGGGTGTGCTGACTTTCGGCTTCCTGTTTCTGTACATCCCGATCATCAGCCTGGTGGTGTATTCGTTCAACGAGTCGAAGCTCGTCACGATCTGGTCCGGCTTCTCGCTCAAATGGTACGGGGCGCTGCTGCAGGACGGGGAACTGCTGGGCGCCGCGTGGCTCTCGTTGAAGATCGGCCTGCTGACCGCCTGTGCGTCGGTGGTGATCGGTACGTGGGCCGGCTTCGTGCTCGCCCGCTTCGGCCGCTTTCGCGGCTTCACGCTGTTTGCCGGGATGATCAACGCGCCGCTCGTGATTCCCGAAGTGATCCAGGGCATTTCGCTGCTGCTGCTGTTCGTCGCGCTCGAACAGATGCTGGGCTGGCCGAAGGGCCGCGGCCTCTTCACGATCTGGATCGGTCACGTGATGCTGTGCGTGTCCTACGTTGCGATCATCGTGCAATCGCGGGTCAAGGAACTGAACAAGTCGCTCGAAGAAGCCGCGCTCGATCTCGGCGCCACGCCCTTCAAGGTGTTCTTCCTGATCACGCTGCCGCTGATCTCGCAGGCGCTGATGTCCGGCTGGCTGCTGTCGTTCACGCTCTCGTTCGACGACCTCGTGCTGTCGGCGTTTCTGTCCGGTCCGGGTTCGACCACGCTGCCGCTCGTGGTGTTTTCGCGGGTGCGCCTCGGCCTGAATCCGGAAATGAACGCGCTCGCCACGATTTTCATCACCACGGTGACGATCGGCGTGATCGCGGTCAACCGCTGGATGCAGCTGCGCGAACGCAAGCGTAACCGCGACATGCAGATGGCGTTCGCGCTCGCCGAAGCCGCCGACCCGTTGCCTGCCGCACCACAACAAGCCACCGCACGACAATCGCTCGATCCGGCGCGCGCATAAGAAGTCCTTTGCAATACAAACAATAAGGAGAATTTGCATGAGAAAGAAGCTCATCTGTCTGTTGGTGGCGGGGAGTTTGCCGGGCTTTGCCATGGCAGATACCACCAGCGACCAGATCAAGGCGCTGCAGGCCCAACTCAACGCGCTGCAAAAGGAGGTGAAGCAGCTGCGGGCGGAAGTCGCCAGCAAACCGAAGGCGGCAGCGGCTGCAACAGCGGCCCCTGCCCCGGCAACGGCAGCCGCGCCAGTCGACATCTCGTCGCCTGAGTACGGCAGCGCCCGCGCGACGCTGACCAACGACGAAGTCACGTCGATGAAGCAGCAGATCGCCAATCAGCAGTTGAAGGTCGACTCGCTGGTGGACGCGGCCAATACCGGTCCGATCGCGGGTCTGTCGGTCACGGGCTATATCGATCCGACTTACCTCTATAACCGCGCGCAGAGCAGCTCGTCGTTCCTGTTCGCGAACCACGAGAGCAGCTACAACTACTTCAACAGTACGTTCGGCGATCTGTACCTGGACATCAAGAAGACCTTCGGTGTCGGCCCGATGGCGCCCTCGGCCGAAATCACCTTGATGCCGAACCGAGGCAACGGTATTACGCTGTTGACGAACGAGCATGGCAATATCGGCAACAACATCCTGAACACGGCGGTCGTCAATGTGCCGTTGACGGCGACGACGACACTCGTTGCCGGTTTGATTCCGAGCTTCGGCGGCTACGAAGTGCAGCAATCGAATCAGATGCTGACGCTGACGCACAACCTGCTGTATGACTTCTCCGATCCGGGCAGCTACATCGGTATCGGCGCGAACTACACGGCGGGTAACTGGGCGTGGAAGTTCTTCCTCGGCAACGAGCAGTACCGTACGTACGGCGCGACCACGCAGGTCGGCACCAACTCGCTGGGCGATCCGATCACCACGAGCAACAAGATCCCGACCTTCACAGCGCGTACGGACTACACCTGGTCGAGCGCACTGGATATCGGCGGTTCGTTCAACATCGGCCGGCAGACCCTGCCTAGCGCGATCGATCCGACTACCGGCGCGGTCAGCTACGGCGTGGGCGGCCAGTCGCCGAGTGCGGGCGGTACGTTCTTCTTCACCGAAGCCGACCTGACCTACACGCTCGCCGACGTGCAGTACAACGCCGAACTCGACTACGGCCAGCAGCAGAACGCCGCGTTCAACGGAGGCCAGGCGCAGTGGTACGGCCTGTCGCTGCTCGCGCACCGCAAGTTCAACCTGCCGGTGGTGGGCCGCATGGGCGCGACGGTGCGCTATGACCTGCTGGTCGACAGCAAGAACGGCGGCGGCGGCGGCGGCATCGCGTTGAATTCGAACGGCATGGACACGGCGGACGGCTTCGGCATCGGCGCGGACTGCCTGGCCAATTCGAAGGCGAACGGCGGTCTCGGCTTCGAGTGCAAGGGCGCCACCCGTCAGGACGTTTCGCTCGATCTGTTGTTCTATCCGACTCAGCAGATCACGGTGAAGGTCGAATATCGTCACGACTGGGCCAACAAACAGGTGTTCCTGAAGAACGACGGCTCGTACGGCAAGTCCAACGACCTGCTCGCGACGCAGTTCATCTACTCGTTCTAATCCGTGCCGCCTGAGCGCGCGGCCTGGCCTGACCGAAGGCCGCGCGTTCAGGCTTCTTCCGCATGTTCTGCCTATGCTCCCATTCTCGAACCAGCCTCACGTCGCCTCGTATTACGCAGCAACCGCTAACGACACCACTCGCCATCCCCCGCTCGAAGAAACGCTGAGCGTCGACGTCTGCGTGATCGGTGCCGGACTCACCGGCATTTCCGCTGCGCTGAACCTCGCTGAACGCGGCCATTCGGTCGCGGTGCTGGAAGCATCGAAAGTCGGCTGGGCGGCCAGCGGCCGCAATGGTGGCCAGTTGATCGGCGGCTTTGCGTGCGATATCGATACGTTTGCGAAGTTCATGCCTGCGGATGACGTGAAGCGTGTTTGGGACATGGGGCTCGAGACACTGGATATCGTCAGGGAACGCATCGCGAAGCATCAGATCGATTGCGACCTGACCCTGGGTTATCTGACCGCTGCGAACAAACCGCGCGACACGGACGCGCTGCGAAAATGGCGCGACGAAGCACAACAGCGCTTCGGCTATGACCGCTTTCGTTATGTCGAGAGCGAAGGCCTCGACGAATACGTCGAATCGTCACGCTACCTCGGCGGCTTGTTCGATCCGGACAGCGGCCATCTGCATCCGTTGAATTACACGCTGGGTCTTGCGCGCGCGGCAAGCGCGGCCGGCGTGCGGATTTTCGAAGACAGCTGCGTCACCGCGTTGCGCGCGGAAAACGGCCGGCATGCGGTCGAGACTGCGCGCGGCAAGGTGCATGCGCAATTCGTCGTGCTCGCGTGCAACACGTACCTCGGTCAACTGGCGCCCGGCGTGGCCAGCAAAATCATGCCGGTCGGCACCTACGTGATCGCCACCGAACCGCTCGACCCCGACCGCGCCGAAGCGCTGATGCCCGCGCGAGCCGCGGTGTGCGACAGCCGCTTCGTGCTCGATTATTTCCGGCCGGCTCCCGACAATCGCCTGCTGTGGGGTGGCAAAGTCAGCTACTCGACTCTCGCGCCGCGCAACCTGGGCGAAGCGATGCGCCGCGACATGCTCAAAACCTTCCCGCAACTCGACGACGTCAAAATCGACTATGCATGGGGCGGTTTCGTCGATATCACGATGAATCGCGCGCCGCATTTCGGTCGCCTGTCGCCGACGGTTTATTTCGCGCAAGGCTTCTCGGGCCATGGCGTGAACACCACCGGTCTCGCGGGTAAACTGATCGCCGAGGCGATCGACGGTCAGGCGTCGCGCTTCGATCTGTTCGGCAAGATCCGTCACCGTGACTTTCCGGGCGGCGCTACACTGCGCACCCCTGCCCTCGTGCTCGCGATGGCCTGGTATCGAATGAAGGACCTGCTTTGATGAATGCGCCGACGCCTGGCTTTAACACGCTCGACCGCCGCGCCGATGCGCTGATCGCCAACTCCTACTATGAAGCGAGCGCCGCCCGTCCGCTCGTCGACGATCCCATGCTCGACGGCACGCTGGACGCCGACGTCTGCGTGATCGGCGCGGGTTTCGCCGGTTTGTCGGTGGCGCTCGAATGCCGGGCGCGCGGTTTGTCGGTGGTCGTGCTCGATGCGCATCGCCCGGGCTGGGGCGCCTCGGGCCGCAACGGCGGGCAGACGCTGGTGGGTTTCGCGAAAGACGAAATCATCGAAAAGCAACTCGGTCTCGACGGCGCACGCGCCGCGTGGGCGATGTCGGTGGAAGGCGTTGCGCTGGTGCGCGAGCGCATCGAACGCTGCGGGATCGATTGCGATTTCACCGCGGGCTACCTGACGGTGGCGACCAAACCGAAGCGCGTGCCGGACTTGCGCGCGTGGATGGACTCGGCATCGCAGCGCTGGGGCTATACGAAACTCGCGTGGCTCGACACCGACGAAGTACGCGCGCGCGTCGCTTCGCAACGTTATCTGGCCGGTGTCTACGATCCGTTTTCAGGCCACCTGCATCCGCTCAAATACTGCCTCGGTCTTGCCGATGCGGCGCGACGTGAAGGCGCACAACTGTTCGCGCATTCGCCGGCGATCGAGGTGGTGCGCGGCGCGCGGCCCATCGTGCGTACCGCTGCCGGCGAGGTGCGTTGCCGTTTCGTCGCGGCGTGCGGCAACGCGACCATCGGCGACGTGTTGCCTGCGCCGGTCGCCGCGCGCATCGCACCGATCGCGTCGTACATCGTCGCCACCGAGCCGCTCGGTCAAGCGCGTGCCGACGCGCTGATCGCCGGACGCGAGGCGATTTGCGACAACAATTTCTTCCTCGATTACTTCCGCCTCTCGGCCGATCATCGCGTGCTGTTCGGTGGGCGGGCGAGCTCGACCGGCGCGTCGCCCGTGCAACTCGGCGCAGAGATTCGCAAGCGCATGATCGGTGTGTTCCCGCAACTGTCGGACGTGCGGATCGACTATGCGTGGGGCGGTTTCGTCGACGTGACGCGCAATCGCGCGCCCGATTTCGGCTCGATCGATCCGAACTACTTTTACGTGCAGGGCTTTTCCGGCCACGGTGTCGCGTTGACCGGCGTCGCCGGACGCGTGGTTGCGAAAGCGATGGCGGGCGAAACGGCAGCCTTCGATCTGTTCGCGCAGTTGCGGCATGCGCGCTTTCCAGGCGGCCCGGCATTGCGCGGGCCGGCGCTCGAACTCGGCATGATGTACCACCGGATTCGTGAGCTGTTCTAGGCGCTTTTTCACGCGTTGGATACTTACACCTCAGCACCGGCCTGACAGGCGTTCGCATCGAGCGCTTTACGTGCTACGCGGCACGCGGCCAGGTCCCACGCAGCGCAGCCAACGCTCTTGAACAGAATCGGCACACTCGGCTTCAGGTCGCCGGCCAGTGCCTTGGCAAGCGAAGAAACCGAGGTCCAGTCGACCTTGGCCTGGATAAGGTCGCCCGCTTCATGCTTTGCACCGACAGGGTCGTCTACCACTACGAAACTTCCGTCGACGGTTTCCTTGCCGATTTCCGCTGCGTCCGACGTAAAAGCGCCCACTCCGACGACGAGACGACCGGGCCGCGCCGGCTGCGTGTAGACCGGAGACTTACTGGTTGTCAACGTGATGACGACTTCAATGCTGTCGGGAATTACATCGCCATCAAGGACAGACAGGTTCGGTGCTACCGACCGGGTCCGGGCCACGAAGGCCTCTGCGTCTGCCGGCGAGATGCCCTTTGCGAACAGCTTGGCTTCCGGGAAGGTGGTCGCGAGAGCTTCAGCGTGATTGGCCGCCTGTTTCCCGGTGCCAATGATGAGAATTTCGCGCGGAGCCATGCCGTGCAGGGCCTGGATGCCCAGCACTGTGACAGCTGCCGTTCGCCGCCCGGTCACGGTCGGCCCGTCGAGCACGAACAACATTTCCCCGGTGTGCGCGTCACATGCGATGACCTGACCATTGATGGTCGGAATGTTGCGGGAGACGTTGCCCAGGCAAACGTTCACCAGTTTATGAATCGCGATGTCTTTCGCGCTCGACGGCATGGAAAGCATCACGCCGCCTTGCAACGGAACGGAGAGTCGCTCGGGGCTGACGATTTTGCCAGCGCCGTACTCGACGATTGTTTGCCGCAGAGTGTCTACGAGCGCGGAGTAATCGAGCAACGAGACGGTTTTCTGTGCATCAAAGGTGGTCTTTTCGGTGTTCATGCTGTTCCCGCGGAGGTTGGAAGGGGCGACGCGGCGTGCGCCGGTAGATGGTCAGGTCAGATATCTATTGGATTGAATTTAAACCACTTGTGGTGCTTAAACAAGCCAAAACTATGAAATTCATAGAAATCTGGATTGATGTTGTTACCACGCGATAGGGAAGACCCTTCCAAATAACAAATAACAGCCTTACAGAGTGGTCTGGCAGCCCTGCCCAAGTGGTATATTTAGAACCACATTCTTCTTTCGTCTTTATCCCGTCATGGCTTCCCCGTTGCCCGAGTTTTCCCGGAATTTCCGTCCGCTTCAGATTTATGAGCAGGTCTCAGAAAAAATCAGGGCAGAAATTCGCTCAGGTCGCTTCATGCCTGATGCAAGGCTGCCGTCGGAGCGCGAGCTTGCGGCACTCTTCCGTGTTGGGCGGCCTGCAGTCCGAGAGGCAATCGGTGCCCTGCAGAATGAAGGGCTTGTCGTCACGCGCAGAAACTCGGGGACGTATGTCGCGAGCAACGCTCCAGAAGTGCTTGCCAAGGCCGTGGAGGCAACAGCGGAAGCACCGGATGGCCAGCTGCAGCCCGATTACAGCCCCTCTGCGACGTTGGACGTTCGTCTGATACTGGAACCTGCGATTGCGCGCCGTGCTGCGGCCAACAAAAAACGCGACAAGCTTGCCGAGCACTATCTGGCGCAGATGGAAACGCTCACGGACGTGTCCGACCCGGAGCAACGCACGCTCTGGAACAACAGCGACCGGCTCTTCCATCGGCAACTTGCCCAGATGACAGGCGACGCGTTGCTGGCAAGAATCGCCGACGAAATCGCCGAGACAATGGACCAGTCCCTGTGGAAGCGGATAAAGGATGATGGGATTTTCGACCCACAACGCATCCGGCTCTACGTCGCGGAACATCGACTCATCTACGAGGCAATAGTGACGGGCGATGCGGATGCTGCGGCGTTCTACGTCGAACAGCACATCCATCGCGTTAAGCGAGACATCACTCCGACGTAGTCGAACGACGGGCAGCGCTTCCTGTAGCACGCTCTCGTTACTCCGTCGAGTCGAAAACAGGCGCGCAATCGGAGGGATTGCGCGCCAACCTGGTACCACAAAAGAACTACCACTCCTTACAACACCTGCCAGGGAGCGAGCGCGGTCCATTCTGCGATTCGTAACCAGGAAATCCACGCGTCACTCGACTTCTCCAGTAAGTCAGCTCATTTGACTACCGTCATCTGGCCGTTCCTGAAAGTGAAAACGGTCGTCGGCGCATTGTTCAGGTCACCCACCTTATCGAAGGTATAGGTCGCCGCGACGCCCTTGAAATTCGCGTTGCGCAGTGCCTGAACGAGCTTGGCTGGGTCAGTTGTCTGGGCAGACGACATCACGTTTGCCAGCAGCATCATACCGTCGTAATAGGTGATGCCGTATGCCTGCGGCTCCGTCTTGAATCGCGCCTTGTATCGCGCAATGTAATCCCGGCCTTCCGGCGTGCCATCAAGGCCCGAGCCGCTCATCGAGCAGTAGGCATTTTCGGCGGCCGGGCCTGCAACCTTTGCCATGTCATCTGCGCAGATTCCGTCACCGCCGAGCAGCTTGGCTCGTACTCCGCGGGCGACCATCTGCTTCGCCATCGGCGCGCCTTGAGGCACGTAGCCACCGAGGAAAATGACGTCGGGATTCTTTCCCTTGATTGTCGTCAGAATGCCGAGGAAGTCAGTTGCTGACGAGTTAGTGAACTCACGGCCCACCACCTGCAAGCCGACCGATTTTGCTTTCGCGACAAATTCGTCCGCCAGGCCTTGGCCGTAGGCCGTGCGGTCGTCGATAACCGCAGCGGTCCTGGCGTGCAGCTTTTCTGCAGCGAACACCGCCATTGACGAACCGAGCACGGAATCGTTTGCCCCGGTGCGGAAGATGTTGTCGTAACCCAGCTTCGTCAACTGCGGATTCGAAGCGACGGTGAGCATCGGAATATGCGCTGCGGTAGTCAAACGAGCGACCGGAATCGCTACGCCGGAGTTCTGCGGGCCAAGAAACGCGGAAGGCTGTTGGTCAATCAGACGTTGCGCAATCTGAACGCCCGTTTTCGGGTCGGCCTGGTCGTCTTCTGACAGCACCTCAAATTTAACTGCCTGCCCGTTCACCCTAATCGGCTTCTGATTGAGCGTGTCGATGGCCAGGCGAAGGCCATTCTCATCGTCCTTGCCGCTGGCGGCTTGAGGGCCGGTCAGTGGTCCGGAAAGCGCGATTTTCACGACCTGGTCGGCATGTGCGGCGCCGATTGACATGCCACCCAACGCGAGCGTAGCGATTGCGGCCTTAAGTTTCATGACGTTTCCTTATCTAAGACTCGCCCTTCCGCGAGCACTGTTGGTCAACACACTTTCTTTTCTCATTGATACGAGGTAGAGGACATGCTTCCTGACAAGAAGAAGTGAAGGCTCCCCGAGTGCAACAAGTGTCCTAACCACTGTTGCACGCACCCGTTCGCGAATTTCTTCGCACGAGCCATACGTTTACCGCCATCCACGGAACTCACAAAGAGACCAAACATCATTCGCAGTCCTTATAGCTTTGTCAGTTAAAGGACTTCAACCCTGCGGTCAATTCCATCGACGTTGACGATGACTGCGTCTGTCTTTGGAGCTGCTAGCAAACTTGAAACAAAAGGGGCTGACTCTACGCGGTGCCCCTCACATACGCGAAGAGCGGATGTGGTCTAGCGGCGAACCAGAGGTCGAAAACCACCTGTCACCAGACCAACCCTCCAGGCCGGCAAAGGAAAACCTCCAAAGCTGAGCAGTTGCATCCCGCCGATTCTCGTTGGTTACCTGCGTGGGCCGCCACATCCTCCGCAGCCATCGCGTCCAACTTCGATGGCGGATGTTCACTGCATAGCCGAACTGTATAACTGGAACAAAAATATGTCCATACTGGTTTTCATCAAGCCCAATAATGACGCCTTTCCGGGCTAACAAGCCTATTTGTGGAGTTAATATACACCAATTAGTCTAAAATTTGACCAACCTGGTACAACCGAAGGCAAAGTTTGCAACTCAAGGTCAAGATGGTTGTGCCTGCCGGCCATCGCGCCGCATAATTGGTGCACATCGAGTCCAAAAGTGGACCGACGGGTGTGGTTTTGCCCGATATTGACGGCCAGCTACGCTTCCACCCGGGGAAAAGTGGCCTACACGATTACCAGTATGGACAGTTTTTTGCTCCAGTTGTACATTTCGGCCAGATACTTCAGAACGAAGTCCCGGTGGTGACTCATGAGGAACACCAGATGTTGCAGTTAAGCGAGCATGACAAGACGATGTTGAATGGCGAGTTCGGTGAAGGACCCGCGCGCGCGATGCGAATTGTTGCGCGCACCGCTGACGTCATGTCAGCGCCGCACCTGATTGACATCAGCTCGGCGCATATCGACGGCTGCCTGTACCACGGACAGACAAGCCTCGACTTTGTCGAGCTTTTCGTGGCCGCGGGAGCAAAGGTGGCGGTGCCGACCACCCTGAATGTGGGCTCACTCGATTTGATTCATCCCGAGCTCTATCACGGCGACCGCTCGATTCAGCGCGATGCGCAAAGGCTGATGGACGCTCATCTTCTACTGGGCTGTGAGTCGAGCTTCACGTGCGCGCCGTATCAACTGAAGAACAGGCCTGCAAAGGGAGAGCAAATCGTGTGGGCTGAATCCAACGCGATTGTCTTCGCAAACTCGGTGCTCGGAGCAAGAACCAGCCGCTACGGCGATTTTCTCGACCTGGCGGCAGCCATCACTGGACGCGCGCCATATGCCGGACTGCATGTGGAAGCAAACCGCGCGGGCCAGATTGTTTTCAAGGTAGCAGACTTCACCCGTCTGCCTTCCCGCGATATCTACTTTGCATCCCTTGGCCTGCTGGTTGGCAGGATTGCTGGCGCAATAGTTCCCGTAATTGTCGGCCTGCCGTGCGACACCAACGAAGACGAACTGAAGGCCCTGGGCGCCGCGGCAGCCTCCAGCGGCGCGGTCGCACTCTTTCACGCTGTCGGCATCACGCCTGAAGCGCCCACGCTGGACGCCGCGTTGCAAGGCCATGCCCCCTTGAAGACAGTCGACGTCTCGCTTTCGGACCTCAACGAAATCAGGCGCAATCTCAACAGCGGCCGCGAAGGCGACGACCTCGTTGCTGTGTCGCTGGGCACGCCTCACTTCTCGCTCCCGGAATTTCGCCGGTTGGCGGACATCCTCGAGCAGTTCGAAGGAAAGCTCAAAGCGGATTTCTACGTAAACACGAGTCGCTTCATTCTCTGGGAACTGAATGAACTCGGCCTTGCGGACAAGTTCGAAGAGCGAGGCATCCAGATTGTCGTCGACACCTGCACCTACATCACGCCAGTGATGAAAAAGCTGACTGGGCTTGTGATGACCAATTCAGGCAAGTGGGCGTCGTACGCGCCGACGAACATCGGCGTGACGGTGGCATATGGAAGCATGAACGAATGCGTGCAGTCGGCTTTTGATGGGAAGGTGCGATTCAATGACTAACGATTCCGACGCCGGCGTTCTGAGTTCGCCGAAGGCAGCTAGTTCCGGCCGCGTTTTGGTCGGTGATGTCCTGGTGACAGGCACCGCGCAGGCTGAAAAGATTGTGCTCGGAAAACCCCTGAGCTTTTGGGGTGGCTACGACTCGGACGCCGGAAAGATTATTGACCGCACTCATCCGCAGGTCGGCGACAGCCTCGCGGGCAAGATTATGGTCATGGCTCACGCAAAAGGCTCGAGTTCGAGCAGCAGCGTGCTTGCTGAGGCAATTCGTAACGGCACGGGCCCTGTCGGCATCGTGCTTAGAGAACGAGACCTCATCATCTCGATTGGTGCCATCGTCGCGGCCGAGCTCTACAACCTCGATGTACCGGTTGTCTGTCTGGAACCCTCCGCTTTTGACAAAGTCGTTTCCGCGCCTGGCCCTCTGCGCATCGAGGCCAGCGGTGGACAAGACGGAGCAAAAGTCTATCTTGATTGTCGCTAGCCGCAGAGGGTGCGCCGTATGGCCTTGGCTCACCGGCGTGCTCACCGCACCTATCCAATCTTGCGAGCCGATTCTCGCCGTACCCCGTTGACGGTCTGAAACGCATAGCGAACATTTTCCGCAATGAACTCGAACGCCTGAAGAGGGTTGAGGAGTGGGCGTCGAAAGCAGACGGGTCAACCGGCATCTGGGTCAAACTGGCGTCGGCGGCACCACTTCAGAGGAGTCAACGGAGCCCACTCCTATAATCCATCCTTCGACCTGAGCGACGGCGCGTTCTGATGCCGTCAACGGCGGGTGCAATGCTAACTGAAGGCGTTCGTCCAAGTCGGCGAGACGCAACCACGCGGCGATAGTGTATGCGTCGTACTGGTCGCCAGTCATGTCATCAGGCGCGACTCGTCCCCGTGTCCACATCGACGGGTAGGCCTCGACAATCGCAGAGCGACCTGACGGAATGTCCCATCCGTCGAATGGCCAGAAGTGAACCTTGTCTCCGAGCTGACGGTGCAGGTAGAGCAGCCACGGGATGCCGGAATGAGTCGACTTGGCAACGGAACCCTGCACATCAAAGTGAAACACGGACTTCGCTCTGCAGCGTTCCTCGGCTATGCGTCGCCATCTCGGGCTTCCTTGTCGCGCGCTGCCATTGCCAGCGAGGCCATCGCGCACGAAATCGACGTAGACGTGTTCTTCGTCCGTTGGCCAGTGTGCCTGGAAGTCTTCCAGAAATGCATACCATTCTGGTTCGAGCTGATGGACCTCGAAATAGCGAAGCGGGAAAGAGAAGCTATGGTCGATGCCGACGATTGTCGGGATGTCCTCGTTCAGTAGCTCTGCAAGCCACATGGCAATGCCACGCCGACTCCAGTATTTGCGCGGACTTGGCGGGGGGAATACCTCGGCCGGCGCCTCGTCTTCGGTGTGTGCCATGTATACGCGAAGGCCTTTCAAGCCGTCAGTTGGAGTTCGCGCTCCCGAATAGTCAATCCCTACATAGCGACGAAAAGTGGGAGGCATATTGGGTCCTGTATGGTGCTGGCTCCGTTGCCAGTTGACCTCTACTGAGTCGAGAGACTAAACCAGGAAATCATGCACAACGCATTCAATTCGCCTCGTTTCCGATGATGACCGCAGGAAGTCCTGATAGCCGACGGTTTTGCTATTGTTGAGGGTCAATACCATACTGATGTATCTTTTCGCATTCCGCTTTTGAGGAGGCGCTCGATGATTGCTCAACTCACCCCCGAATTCGCGTCCAAATTTGCCGATCTCGCGCTGAATCACCTCACACGCGAGTATCCGAACAAGCTGACCCACTCCCTCGCCGGTCCCCAAGACGTGCAGGGCCCGCGTGCATTGCATCCGATTTTTTTTGGAAGCTACGACTGGCATTCGTGCGTGCACGGCTACTGGCTGATCCTGCATCTGCTCGAGCGCTTTCCCGATCTGCCCGAAGCGGCGCGCATCATCGCGGTGGTCGACGAGCACTTCACCGATGCGAACGTGGCCGGCGAACGCGCGTATCTCGACTTGCCGCACAACCGCGGCTTCGAGCGTCCCTATGGGTGGGCCTGGTTGCTCGCACTGAGCGCGCAACTCCAATCGTTGAAGCTGTCGGAAGCGGCGCGCTGGTCCAAGACCTTTGTGCCGCTCACCGAAGCCTTTGTCGAACGGTTCGAAGATTTTCTGCCAAAAGCGACTTACCCGCTGCGGGTCGGCACGCACTTCAACATGGCGTTCGCGCTCGCGCTCACGCTCGATTTCGCGCGTCAAACCTCGCGTGAATCGCTCGAAGTGCTGCTGGTGAACACAGCTGAGCGCTGGTTTCTGAACGACGTCGCGTGTCAGGCATGGGAGCCCGCCGGCGACGAGTTCCTGTCGCCTTCGCTCATGGAAGCGGAGTTGATGCGGCGTGTGCTGCCGCCCGCACAGTTCGTCTCGTGGTTCGGCCGCTTTCTGCCGGATCTCGGCGCGCGCAAGCCCGCCACCCTGTTCGAACCCGTTACCGTGACCGATCGCACCGACGGCAAGATCGCCCACCTCGACGGCTTGAATCTGAGCCGCGCATGGTGTCAGCGGTCGCTGGCGCGCGCGCTGCCGGCCGGCGACGCACGCCGGGTCGCGTTGTTCGCATCGGCCGAGCGTCACCTCGAATGCGCGTTGGCGCACGTGGCCGGCGACTACATGGGCGAGCATTGGCTCGGCACCTTCGCCACGCTCGCCCTGGAAGCGTGATTTCACATCTCACCCTGCGAAAACAGCTTACTGCCCGGTCAGCTTCTTAGGCTTCGGCGGCGCCTGAACCTTGTTGTACTGGAACGCAGGCGTCGCTTTCAGCGCATCTTTCGTCGCGCCTGCCAGATAGAAATTCCCCGAGCGGATATCGAGTGCCGCGATCGGCACCGCTACGTCATGCGACGCCACGCCGAGAAACCCACCGGTGGAGACGATTGCAGCCGACAGCGAACCGTCGGGTGCGATCACCAGATCGCGGATCGAACCGATCTTTTCGTTCTGGTCGTTGTACACGGCCTTGCCGAGAATGCTTTTCTTCGCGCTCCAGCCGCTCAACAGCGCGTTGGATTGCTCGACTGTGACACTAAGAGGTTGCGTGCCGGCGACTTGCGCCTGTGCACCAAAGCTGGTTGCTGCCACGGCGACCACAACAACAAGTTTTCCCAAAGTCATATTCGTCACTCCGTTCTTAGTAGACTGACCGGCACATCGACTGTGCCGAAGGAATCGCTGCAAAACGATCATACAGACTACGCGCCGCGGTTGCAGCCACGAGAGCGAGTGCAACGGCAGCGCGGCCACGGCAACGGCAACGGCAACGAACGCATGGCGGTAAAATTGCGCATCGCGATGGTGGCCGTTTCGAGGTGGACGTTTGACTGAGCTTGAACAGGGTTTCATTTTGACCCGACATTGGCGCGACACGCCGGCCGGCACGGAGGTCGACTTCTGGCTGGCAACAGACGGAGGGCCCCGTCACATCCGTCTGCGTCAACAGCCTTCGGTTGCGTTCATCCCGGTTGCACATCGCGAGCGCGCCGAAACGATCCTGCGCCGCGAAACACAGATCGAATTGCGCCCACTCGATCTGTGCGACTTCCAGCGCCGGCCGGTCATGGGACTTTACTGCCCTCAGTACCGGCAATTGACCGGTCTCGGGAAGCGTTTGAAGCAAGGCGGCGTCGATGTCTACGAAGCCGATATCTTCCCGCCCGAGCGCTACATGATGGAGCGCTTCATCACCGCGCCGGTGTGGTTCGGCGGCGAGTCACCAGACAGCGGCACGCTGGTGAACGGCGAATTGAAGCCTGCCACGGACTATCGCCCATCATTAAAACTGGTGTCGCTCGACATCGAAACCAGCGCTCACGCCGAGCTTTACTCCATTGCGCTCGAAGGCTGCGGACAGCGCCAGGTCTACATGCTGGGCCCGCCGAATGGCGACGCCGGCGAACTCGACTTCCAGCTCGAATACTGCGAAACACGCGCCCAGTTGCTCGACAAGCTGAACACGTGGCTGGTGCGGTACGACCCCGATGCGATCATCGGATGGAACCTCGTGCAGTTCGATTTGCGCGTGCTGCAGCAGCACGCCGAACAGTATCGCGTACCGCTGCGTCTGGGACGTGGCGGCGCCGTGATGGAGTGGCGGGAGCACGGCCACAAACAGAATCATTTCTTCGCCGGTGCCGCTGGCCGACTGATCATCGACGGCATTGAGGCGCTGCGCTCCGCGACGTGGAGTTTCCCGTCGTTCAGTCTCGAACACGTCGCGCGCTCGGTGCTGGGTGAAGGCAAGTCGATCGACAATCCGTATCAGCGGATGGATGAAATCCAGCGCCGTTTCGATGAAGACAAACCCGCTCTCGCGCGGTACAACCTCAAGGATTGCGAGCTGGTCACGCGCATCTTCGCGAAGACCGAACTGCTGCCGTTCCTGTTGGAGCGCGCGACTGTCACCGGTTTGCCCGCTGATCGCAGCGGCGGATCGGTGGCGGCGTTCACGCATCTGTATATGCCGCGGATGCATCGGCAGGGTTATGTGGCGCCGAATCTCGGCGATGTAGCGGGCGCCGCGAGTCCGGGCGGGTTTGTCATGGATTCGCGGCCCGGCCTCTACGATTCGGTGCTGGTTCTCGACTACAAGAGCCTGTATCCGTCGATCATTCGCACGTTCCTGATCGACCCCGTGGGTCTCGTCGAAGGCATGCAGCATCCCGGCGACGATCAATCGGTGCCGGGCTTTCTCGGCGCGCGTTTCTCGCGCGATCGCCACTGCTTGCCGTCGATCGTCGGCCAGGTCTGGCAGGGACGCGAAACGGCCAAGCGCGAGCACAACAAGCCGCTTTCGCAAGCGTTGAAGATCATCATGAACGCCTTTTACGGCGTGCTGGGCTCCACCGGCTGCCGCTTCTTCGACCCGCGTCTGGCGTCGTCGATCACCATGCGCGGCCACGAAATCATGCACCGCACGCGCGAGCTGATTCAGGCCGAAGGTTACGAGGTCATCTACGGCGATACCGATTCGACCTTCGTGTGGCTGAAACACGCGCATACCGAGGAAGACGCGAGCCGCATCGGCCGGGCGCTGGTCGAGCACATCAACCAGTGGTGGCGGCACCATCTGCAGGAGCGCTTCGGCCTCGACAGCGCGCTCGAACTGCAATTCGAACGGCATTACCGGCGCTTCTTCATGCCGACCATTCGCGGCGCCGAGGAAGGCAGCAAGAAACGCTACGCCGGATTGACGGTGCTGCCGGACGGCGGCGAGGACATCGTCTATAAAGGCCTGGAAACGGTGCGTACCGACTGGACCCCGCTTGCGCAGCGGTTTCAGCAGGAACTTTACTCACGCATTTTCAGGCAGCAGCCGTATGAGGATTACGTGCGGAACTACGTGCGCGACACGCTGCAGGGGAAGCTGGACGACCAGCTCGTGTACCGCAAGCAGGTGCGCAGACCGCTCGGCGACTACGAGCGCAACGTGCCGCCTCATGTTCGCGCGGCACGTGTGGCCGACGAGTTCAATCGCCGGCAGGGCCGGCCCTTGCAATACCAGAACGGCGGCTGGATCAGCTACGTGATGACGGTCGCCGGACCGGAACCGCTCGAAACACTGCGCTCGGCGGTCGACTACGAACACTATCTGACGCGCCAGTTGCAACCGGTCGCCGACGCTATCCTGCCGATGTTGCGCGATAACTTCATGAGGTTGATGAGCGGTCAGAAACAGTTGTTCTGAGCGGCTCAAAGGCTGTGCGTTCAATCCGATCGGCACGTTGTCGTCGTCAATGAAATGACCCGCGCGTAAGCCTCTGCGCTCAGGACACTTGCCGGTAGTACAAATTCTGCGGATGCCGGGCTTCCGCAAAAAAGAACCAGCGCTCCGCGACCAAACCCGCATACTGGATTGCACACGCGGCACACAGCAGCCAGACCGACGCGGCCACCGAAGACGAACCGCCGCCGAGCGCGATCAGCACGAACGGCACCGCAAACGCGGCGACCAGGAACGTCCACTTGATGTGTTTCAGCGTTCGCTGTGTCCGGCCATGAAAAAACTCCCGCAGATTAAATGCGCCTGCTGTGAAGCCTCGCGACTTCTGCACGAGCTTCGGCGACTTGATACCCGTTGCGCTCTGCACCGTCGATTTCGGCCGCAGCCGCGCATTGCGCACGAGCGACGCCACGCGCGTGGCACAACCCGCAAGCGTCAGCGCACAGGCGCAGACCGCCAGCGCCGCAACGAGCGACGGCGCAAGCCATGCGGCGCAAGTCGTCGCAAGCGTGAAACCCGATGCGCAGCCGAGCAGCATGAAGTTCACCATCGTGAGCGGCGTGGCCCATTCCTGAAGGAAGCGCAAACACGCATAAATCATCGCGGTGCACACGAACAGCGCGACGCTCGCGAGTACGCCGAGTGCCCCAATCGCCAGTGACCAGGGTGAGCCGAACCAATGCGCGATGCCGTAGGCAAACGCACTGGCGAGAAAGACAGGCAAAGCCAGACATTCGCGAGAAAGCCAGGACGTGCGCCACATCGCGATCGCACGCCAGGCGCGCTCCGGATGTCCGAGATGAAAGAACGAGGCCAGCAGACCGAGCCCGCCAAGGACGACGGCCAATGCCGCACCCAGCACAAAGAACATCTGCGGCGGTGCTGAGCTTGCCGCAATCAGCCCGAGGTGCAGGGCGAACTCGACACCGAACAGCGCGATCAACAAGCCCTGCCCTGCACCGCTCAGCGTGGTCAGGAACACGACGGAAAATGCAGGCTTCATGCGTGTCTCCCAAGACCCAGAATATTGAACACGCGTCCCACCATCCCCGACGCCGATCGCCGCTCTTCAGCGTGTAGTCGTCCTTGCTCCAGTTCCGTATCGAGGGGGGTGGCGGAACTCAGCCCTTCCGCGGATTCAGCCTCGGTACTGCCCGACTTGCACGAACACGACTCGCCGCCGCACGAACTCGTCTTCTGACGCGGCAGATAGTGATTCGCCGGCTTCGTCCCCCACTCAGGCATGAGTTGATAGCCGCCGCGATCGCGAATCGCCTGAGAAACCCCCGATTCCGGGTCGTGAATATCGCCGAAGAGCCGAGCGGAGGTCGGGCACGCCAACACACAGGCAGGTTTGCGGTCACGTTCGGGCAGCGCTTCGTTATTGATGCGGTCCGCGCACAGCGTGCATTTGGTCATCTCCTTGCGTTCTTCATCGAGTTCGCGAGCACCGTATGGACACGCCCAGGCGCAGTACTTGCAGCCGATGCATTTGTCGAAATCGACCAGCACCAGGCCGTCTTCCTTGCGCTTGTAGCTCGCGCCGGTCGGACACACCGGCACGCACGGCGGATCTTCGCAATGCAGGCACGACTTCGGAAAGTGAATCGTGTCGGTAAGCGGAAACTCGCCGGCTTCAAAGGTCTGCACGCGGTTGAAGAACGTGCCCGATGGGTCGGCGTCGTATGGACGAAAGTCGGCAAGACTGCCCGCCTCACCGGACGTATTCCACTCCTTGCAACTCGTCACGCACGCGTGGCATCCCACGCAGACGTTAAGATCGATTACGAGCGCCATTTGTGTCATGCGATGCTCCTCATTCGTTACGCCTGGACAGGCCGCGCAGACGCGCCGCGAACTCGCCGCGCCCGGCAAAATACGTTTGCACGATGCGTTGGGCCATTCCGGCCTGGGCCGCGCCGGTCGAACCGGGCAGCGCCTGCATCGGCGCGAACTGCGGCAACGTGTGGTCCGCGTCGGCTTCGGCCGGATAGATCCGCACGCGCACGTCGTACCACGCCGCCTGTCCGGTGATCGGATCGGAATTCGACGTACGCGCCGCGTGCTGCGCCGTGCCCGGCAGTTCGTCGGTGATCAGGTGATTCAGCAGGAAGCCACGTTGCGATTCATTGGCATCGGGGCCGAGGTTCCAGGCACCGGCCGCCTTGCCGATCGCATTCCACGTCCACACCGTGCCCGGTTCCACCGCCTCGCTATAACGCGCCATGCAGCGCACCTTGCCCCACTGCGATTCGACGTAGATCCACCCGCCGTCTTCGATACCGTTTGCGCGCGCCATCGATGGATTCATGAACAGGTAATTCTCGCCGTGAATCTGCCGCAGCCACGCATTTTGCGAGTCCCACGAGTGATACATCGCCATCGGCCGCTGCGTAACGGCGGCAAGGGGATAGCGCGTGAGATCGGTGGCGCCGAGTTCGAGCGGCTCATACCAGAACGGTAGCGGATCGAAATAGCGCTCGACCCGCGCCCGCAGATGGTCAGGCGGCTGGCGGGCCGCGGTTTTGCCCTGGGCTGCAAGGCGGAATTTCTGCATCACATCCGAGTAGAGCTGAATCAGGATCGGCGTGTCGAACTTACGGAAGCCGTGTTCCACCGCCCACTTCAGATAGGGTCCGTTGACGCCGCGCATGTACTGCAGCGTCTCGGGCAGCGTGTAATGGAACACGCAGTTGTTCTTCGCGTACGCCTCCCATTGCCGCGGATTCGGTTCACCCACGAGCGCCTTGTCGCCGTCCTTGCCGCGCCAGCCGATCAGGAAGCCGACGCCGGAATCCGGCGCGGTCTGGAAATTGACGATGAAGTCCGGATAGTCGCGAAACTTGCGCGTGCCCTCACTCGTTGTGAAGGCCGGCAGTTTCAGACGGCTCGCGAGTTCGATCAGCACTTCCTGAAACGGCTTGCATTCGCCGGTCGGCGGCACGACCGGTATGCGCACCGAATCCACCGGACCGTCGAACTCCGAGATGGGCCGATCGAGCACCGACATCGCGTCATGACGCTCGAGGTAGGTGGTGTCCGGCAAGATCAGATCGGCGAACGCGGTCATCTCCGACTGGAACGCGTCGCAGACCACCAGGAACGGAATCTTGTATTCGCCGCTGTCGTGTTTGTCCACGAGCATCTTGCGGACTTCCATCGTGTTCATCGACGAGTTCCACGCCATGTTGGCCATGAAAATCATCAGCGTGTCGATCGGGTAAGGATCGCCGCGCCATGCGTTGGTGATCACGCTGTGCATCAGCCCGTGTACGGCGAGTGGGTATTCCCACGAGAAGGCCTTGTCGATACGTACCGGTTCGCCGGCGGCATCGATAAAAAGGTCTTCGGGCGCAGCCGGCCAGCCGAGTGGTCCCGTCGCCAGCGGCGTATTGGGCTGCACGGCGTCGGGACTGTTCGGCGGTTTGGCCGATGGCGGCACCGCACGCGGATACGGCGCCTTGTGCCGGAAGCCGCCCGGCGAATCGATCGTGCCCAGCAGCGACATCAGCACGGCCAGCGCGCGGATCGATTGAAAACCGTTTGAATGCGCGGCCAGTCCACGCATCGCGTGAAAGGCGATCGGGCTGCCGGTGACCGTCTCGTGCGATTCGCCCCACGCGTCGGTCCAGCGGATCGGCAACGTGATCTTGTGTTCGCGTGCCGTCTGCGCCATCTCGTGCGCGAGCCGCCGGATGGTGTCGGCGGGAATACCGGTGATTTGCGCGGCCCACGCCGGCGTGCAATCGGCAACGCGTTCGCGCAGCAACGCGAACGACGGCGTCACCGGTGTGCCGTCGTCGAGCGTGTATTTTCCCGACATCGCCGGCACTGCGCCTCGCGTGTGATGCAGCACCGGGCGCTGGGTGTTCTGGTCCCACCACAGGTGGTTTTGCGGAAACAGCGGATTGCCTTCGGGTGCATCGGGATCGCGCGCGAACAGGCCAAAGGTGTCGGCATCCGCATTCATGTCGAGCAGTTCGCCGGCATTCGTATAGCGCGCGACGAACTCGTGGTCGTAGGCGTCGCTCTCGATCAACTCACGGATCAACGCCATAAACAGCGCGCCGTCGGTGCCGGGACGGATCGGCACCCATTCATCGGCAATCGCGGCGTACCCGGTGCGAATGGGATTGATCGCGATGAACCGGCCGCCGGCGCGCTTGAACTTCGAAAGCGCGATTTTCAGCGGATTCGAATGATGATCCTCCGCGGTGCCAATCATGAAAAACAGCTTCGCGCTGTCGAGGTCCGGGCCGCCGAACTCCCAGAACGACCCGCCGATCGTGTAGATCATGCCGGCCGCCATGTTGGCCGAACAGAATCCGCCGTGCGCCGCGTAGTTCGGTGTGCCGAACTGTTTGGCGAACAGCCCGGTCAACGCCTGCATCTGGTCGCGCCCGGTGAAGAGCGCGAACTTCTTCGGATCGGTTGCGCGCAGATGGGCAAGGCGCTGTTCGAGCGTGGCGAACGCGACGTCCCACGATACGGGTTCGAACTGCGCGCTGCCGCGCTCCGCGCCCGGTTTGCGCATCAGCGGCTGGGTCAGGCGCGCGGGCGAATATTGCTTCATGATCCCCGAGGAACCCTTGGCGCAGATCACCCCCTGATTCAGTGGATGATCGGGGTTGCCATCGATGTAACGCACCTCGCCGTCGCGCAGATGCACGCGGATGCCGCACCGGCACGCGCACATGTAACACGTCGTCGTTTTCACTTCGAGCTTCTCATTCTGCGTGCGCGCGTGGTGTTCCATGTGTGCCTCCTTCAATGGGTTGCGCGATGGCCGCGTTGGCCGCCGGCAACCGTGCTGATCATCCTAAGGGCGATAGAGGCAAAAGAAAAATCGCTATTTCATATCGAATTCATCGTCCCAGCCGATAGTTATGGTCGCTGGGGCCGGCTGACGGGCGCCTCGCGCATGGGCGATATCGCTGACATAATTGATCGGCCGGCTGAGGCTTCCCGGGCGCCTGCCGGTGCGTCATTTGCGCCACCGCAATGGGCGGCGCAGATGATGCCGCTCCAGCCTGACGGCCGCGCCCGCATGAAGAAATGCGGGCATGCCGCCCAGCTCTCCCCCCTGCAGCCGCTCGCGCTCCTCGTCGGCCTCGACCGTCTTGGCCGTATCGATGAAAAGCGCCGCCACGATGCCCACTGCCAGCAGGCACGCGGAAATCGTGAACGGTACGTTGTAGCTGCCGGTCGTCTCGATCAGATAACCGAACACGACCGGCGAGACCATGCCCGCCACGCCGAAGCCCGTGTTCATCATGCCGCCCGCAGTACCCGCGTATTTGCCGGCGATGTCGAGCGGCAACGTCCACAAGACGGGATTCGTGATCTCGAGGAAAAAGAACGACGCCGACAGGAACAGCACCGCCATCAACGGGTTGGTCGCGGAAACCATCGGCAGCAGGAACACGAGCGAGCCGCCCATGCCCACCACCAGCACGGCACACCGCGCAAAGCGTAACCGGCCGGTGAGCTTGTAGAGCCGGTCCGACACGACTCCGCCCAAGGTATCGCCGATCACCCCCGCGAGCAGCGGCAGCGCGGTAAAAAGCGCCAGTTGCTTGAGATCGAAGCCGCGTGACTCCTTCAGATACGAAGGCAGCCAGGTCAGATAGACCCATAGCAGCCAGCCATAACAGAAGTCGACGAAAGTGACGAGCCACATCCGGCGAATCAACTTGCGCCACGGCGTGGCCGCGTGTTTAGCGCGGTCGCAGTCGCCGGCACGATAGCCGATCTCCGCGGTTTCCTCGGGCGTTATACGCCGGTTCTGTTCCGGCGAGTTCGTAAACACGCAGAAGTAGAGCATCGTCCACGCGAGACTGGCCACACCTAGCAGAATGAACGCATCGCGCCAGCCGCCCGCCACCACCACCGCGAGCACGAGTGGCGGCGTCACCGCGCCGCCGAGACGCGCGAAACTGTGCGTGATGCCCTGTGCGAAACCACGCTCTGCAACCGGCATCCAGTAGGTAAATGCCCGCGTGGCACTCGGGAATGCCCCGCCCTCGCCGATTCCGAGCGCGAACCTCAGCGCGACGAGCATCACCACACTGCCGGCGAACCCCGTGGCGAGCGTCGCCGCTCCCCATATCAGCGACAGCACCGTTAGCACCAGTTTCGGTCCGTACTTGTCCGACAGCCATCCGCCAATGATCTGCATAAATGCGTACGGATACGCGAAAGCCGAAAACACGAGACCGAGCTGGACCGTCGTCAGCCCCATTTCGTGGCGAATCATGGGACCGGCCACGGCGATGTTCACACGATCAATGTACGAGATGAAATACATCAGGCACATGACGGCCAGGATGATGTGGCGCGTCTTCACGCGCCGCTTGTGCGTTTGCATGCTGTCTCCTGTCTCTCTTATGTGACGCCGGCGACGTCTATGACGCCTGCGACGTCCGTGGTCGTTCGATCTGTACGGGCGGACTGTGTCCGCTCTGGTGCGTCTCCTTATGCTCACCGGCGCGCTGCTGCCGGCACATTCCCGCAGCAGCCGTCAGGGCGGCACCAGCTTGAGGCGCTGAACCTTGCCCGAGGGCCCGCGGGGCAGTTCCGCGACGAAGCGGAACTCCTTCGGCGTCTTGTAACGGCCCAGTTCGCGCAGACAGTGCGCATGCAGATCCGCTACGTCGAGCGCGCCTTGTCCATCGGCGACGCGCGGCACGACGAAAGCAACGATCTCCTGCCCGTATGCCGTATCCGGCACGCCGACCGCCGCCGCATCCAGCACGCCGGGGTGTTTGAGCAACGCTTCGTCGATTTCGCGCGGGGCGATGTTTTCGCCGCCCTTGATGATCAGTTCCTTCGCCCGGCCGTTGATATAGAAGTAGCCGTCGTCGTCGCGATAGCCGAGGTCGCCGGTACGCAGCCAGCCGTCGGCGGTGAAGGCCGCACGCGTTTCCTCGGGCCGCTTGTAGTAGCCGCCCATGACCTGCTCGCCGCGCAACACGAGTTCGCCGCACTCGTTGGGTGCGCACTCGCGACCGTCCGGGCCGATCACCTTTGCTTCGCCGCCTGAAGGCAGGCCAATGCTGCCGACTCTTCGCAACGCCGCATCGTATGGATTGCTGAATACGGGTGCGGCTGTTTCAGTCATTCCCATGGTTTCGATGATGTCGATGCCGAAGCGCGCCTCGAACGCACGATGATGGTCGACGGGCAGTGCCGCCGAGGCGCTGCGGCAGAACTTCAGCGCCGACAGATCGAATGGGCACGGTTCGTCGTTATTGAGCAGATAGGCGACGATCGTCGGCACCACGTTGATCCACGTGCAGCCGTGGCGCGCGACGTCGCGCCAGAAGGTGCGCGCCGAAAAGCGCGACGTCATGACAACCGAGCCGCCGTGAAAGAGCGGCGCGATCAGCGTCACGACCAGCCCATTGATGTGATAAAGCGGTAACGCGGCGAGGACCCGGTCGTCGGTGCCGAGCTGGTGCTCCTGGGTGATGTTCCGCGCGTTGGCCAGCAGGTTCCGATGGGTCAGCAAGACGCCCTTCGGCGCGCCCGTGGTGCCGGATGTGTACATCAGCAGCGCGACATCGTTCGCGCGCGGTTCGAGCGCGGACGACGGGGCGGCATCGCGCCCGTCGATGCGCGGCGGCGATGCTGGTTGCACGGCAGCGCCCACGGCCGCTTCCGCCAGTGCGGGTTCGATTTGCAGCAATGCGGGCAGCTTCAGCGCATCCGGTTCCGTTTGCACGAGCATGACGTCGAGCGCAAGACGTTGTTCGTGCAAGCCGGCGATCGCCGTAGTCATCGCGTCGTGCGTATCGCGCCCGGTAAAGATCATGCGCGTATCCGAATGCTCGACGATGTAGCGAAGCTGCGAAGGCTGGCACAGCAGATTGAGCGGGTTGGCGACGAGCCCGCTGTACATCGCAGCGAGCAACAAGCGTGCGGTCTGAAGGCCATTGCCCATGAACACTGAGACGACATCGCCGGGCCGCAAGCCGGCTTCGCGAAAACACGCTTCCAGCGTACGGCAGTCGTCCCGCAATGCGGCGAATGTCAGCGTGTCCGTGCGAGCACCGGCGGCACCGCTTTCATCGCACTCGGGAGCAGCCAGCAGGAAAGGCGTATCCGGAGACTGCACAGCACGCTCGTCGATCAGCGCGCGAATCGTCAGAGGCTTGTTCATTGGCCATATCTCCTGAAGAATTCGCCGAGCAGGTCATCGGCCTCGGGCACGCGCTCCTCAATCGGATACGCGACGCGCGTGATATTCAGGTATTGGCGGAAGCCCAGATTACCGGAGAAATTGTTGCGGCCCCACGTCCCGCACCCCATCGACAGCGAGAACGGCAAGCCGTTATCGAAGTTGCCGCCGGTCGCGAAGCAATGCGCCTGATTCACGATCACGCGCGCGACCGGCAACGCCGAACCCAGTAGCACAGCCTGCTCGGGATCGGTGGAATGCAGGCCGACCGAATGCCCTGCTCCCATGTAGGCGTAGACGCCGCGCACGATCTCGGAAGCGGCGTCGAAGGTGTTGGCACGATAAACGGTCAGCACCGGCGCGAGCTTCTCGCCCGAGAACGGAAAGTCCGCGCCGAAGCCGGTTTCCTCCACCATCAGAAAGGCGGGATCCCGTGCGGCAATGTCATCGAGGCCTGCTGCACGTGCAATCGCTGCTGCGGACTTCGCGGTGCAATGCTCGGACAGCTTGCCGTTCACCCACATGGCGGCCTGCAGCGTTGCCTTTTGCGCGCCGTCGAGCAGCACGCCGCCGCATGCGGCCAGTTCACGCAACATCGGCGGGTACACCGCGTCCTCGATCATGATGCTGTTCTCGGATGAACAGCTCGTCGCGTTATCGAAGGTTTTCGAGCTCGCAATCTTGTGCGCTGCATCGTGCAGATCCGCCGATGCTGTAACGATCGAAGCGACGTTCCCCGCGCCTACGCCGAACGCGGGCGTCCCGCTTGCGTAGGCCATCCGTACGTTCGCCTGCGATCCGGTCGCGACGATCAGATCAGCCTGACGCATCAACTCAGCGGTGGCGGCCTTGCTGATCGGCGCGGGTAACATCTGGACGAGGTCCGCCGACAGACCGGCTTTGGCGAATTGCGCATGGATGAACTCGATCAGCAACGCACAGGACGAATACCCCTTTGGAGAAGGCGCGACAATGACGGCATTGCCGCATTTGAGGGCGTTGACGATCTTGTTGACCGGTGTCGCCGCGGGATTGGTGGACGGCGTGATGGCCGCGACCACGCCGACAGCTCGCGCGATCTCGACAATACCGGTTGCCGCGTCGCGCGCGATCACGCCACTGGTCTTCTGTCCGTGCAGATCGCGCAGCAGCCCGAGCGTCTTGCGATAGTTCTTGCGAAACTTGTCGTCCGCGTTGCCGAGACCGGTGTCGCGCACCGCCAGTTCGGCAAGCTGCCGGTTGCGCGCGGGCTCCATGATGGCCCACGCTGCGGCATCGGCGGCGGTATCGAGCACGTTTTGCCCCGCGAACTCGAATACGCGCTGCGCGGCGCGGGCACGCGCGATCAGTGACGCGACGCTGCGCCCGACTTCGCCGTCCACGCGCTCGCGCGCGGCTTCGGCTTCTGTGGCCCTGACGTTCATACTGTTCACTCCGGATGGAAAAGATTGGCAGTTGTACCAATCTAGCCAGCCATGCCTGCTTCGGAGTCCCGTTTTTTGAACTATCCCAAGCTCCACGCTCGCTAGAATCAGAAAGTGCGAAATTCGGGACTTTCCATAGTCCCGAAAACCAATCAAGTCGATGCACAATCCAACTTATAAATACGACGGTGAGGAGACGGAGTGTCGACTTCGAATCAATCGAATGCGGCGGCGGTGCGCGCGTTTCGCGTACTCGAAACGTTGGCGGCGGCAGGCGGTCCGCTTTCGATGACGGACCTCGTGCATGCACTCGAACTGCCGAAGCAGACCGTGCATCGCATCCTCGTGCAGTTGATGGATGCGTGGCTCGTCACACGCAGCGCGGGCGACCGGCTCTATGAATGTTCGCCGCGCGTGCGCATGCTCGCCGTCAACGTGTTGATGCATGCGGGCCCGGCTGCCGCCCGCCACGTGTTGCTCGAACAACTGGTGGCGAAAATCGGCGAGACATGCAATCTAACGATGCTCTCCGGCAACGATGTGGTCTACGTGGACCGGGTGGAAACCGAGTGGCCGCTGCGCATGCACCTTCAGCCGGGCTCGCATGTTCCGCTGCACTGCTCGGCAAGCGGCAAGCTGCTGCTCAGCTTTCTTCCGAAGGATCGACGGGAACGAGTCATCGAAACCTTGCCGCTGCGCGCCTATTCGGAACGGACGATCACGAATCGCGAGGCATTACGCAAGGAACTGGCGACCACGCGGCGGCGCCAGTTGGCGATCAACAATCAGGAGCATCTGCAGGGGCTCATCGCCATCGCCGTGCCCGTCATGCTGGATCGCAATCGTGCGTGCGCGGCGATTGCCGTTCAGGCGCCGGTCGGAAGGGTCGTGCTCGACGACCTGCTGGCCTTCCTGCCCGATCTGCGCCTCGCCGCCGAAGAAACCGCGAAAACATTCCGGGCGTGACGAGGCGTATCGGCCTGACGGCGCGCATCCTGTTCACCGAGATTAGGTGCCCTCTCGCGCAGCGGCACGCCCATTCCGAAAAACGGGACGATATGAGCCGGAACTAGCGTGTCAAACACCGTGTATCCGCGAAAACCGGCCTCTGTAAAGGCGCGCTGTACAATGATGCCGATCCATTTTCCGGAACGGTAGATATGACTAACGCGGATACTCCAACCCTACGCGCGTTCGCGCTGCTCGAGCATCTGGTCAACGCCGAAGGTCCGGTGTCGCTCGCCGACATTGCGCAGGACGTCGACCTGCCGAAGGCTTCGCTGCACCGCATGCTGGCTTCGCTGGAGGCCGGCGGTCTGGTGATCCGCGAGCCGGGTCAGAAGAACGCCTATGTGATCGGGCCGCGCCTCGCGCAACTCGGTCTTGGCGTCATGATGCATTCGGGTGCGCGCCGGCTGCGGCATGCGATTCTGGCGCACCTCGTCGCCGATCTCGGCGAGACCTGCAATCTCACGATGCTTCACGAAACCGAGGTGCTCTATCTCGACCGGATGGAAGCGCCGTGGCCATTGCGGCTCGATCTCAAGCCAGGCTCACACGTGCCCGCGCACTGCAGCGCGAGCGGCAAGCTGCTGCTGGCGATGCTGCCGCGCGAGCAACGCACGGCGATAGTGCACACGCTGAAGCTCGAACGCTTCACGCCGAACACCATCACCGATCCCGAACTGCTCGAAGCGGAACTCGACCGCACCGCGCACAAACGCATCGCGATCGACAACGAAGAGTTTGTGGCCGGCATCGCGTGCGTGGCCGCGCCGGTGATGGATGGAAACAACACATGCATCGCGGCGATCGCGGTTCATGCGCCGGTTTCACGTGCGCCGCTTTCGCGCGCGCTCGAATTCGTTCCGCGCCTGCAGGAAGCGGCGCGGGAACTCGCAAGAACGTTCTAGCCGCTTACGCCTCGGGCCGCTGCGCGCGCACGAGCTGCGCGAGCAGGCGCACACCGGCATCGATCTTTTCGAGCTTGATGGCCGAAAAGCCCATCCGGAAGCAGTGGTTCTGCTCCAGTCCATCCATGAAAAAGACGTGACCCAGCTCGATCAGGATGCCGTGGGCTTGCGCATCCGCGGCGAGGCGTGTCGCGTCGAGCCAGGGCGGCCCCTCGACCCAGCACGATGCACCGCCGCCAATCGGCACATAGCGCGCTTCGGGCAGGTGGGTGTCGAGCGCCGCCATCAGCGCCTGCGCCCGCTCCCGATACGCGTAGGCGAGCCGTCGCAATAGCGCGTCGTGATGTCCAAGCGCCAGAAAGGTGGCAAAGGCACGCTGAATATAGGCTGCCGGGTGGCGCACCATCAGGCGCCGCAGCGCGCGCAGTTCGCGAACGAGCTCGCGCGGGCCGACGATATAACCGAGCCGCAACCCAGGCGCAAAAGTCTTCGACAGGCTGCCGATGTAGATCACGCGATCAGCCGTATCCAGGCTCTTTAACGCAGGGTGCGGTGCGCCGGAGAAGTTGTTCTCGCTCTCGTAGTCGTCTTCGATCAGGACGAAGTCATGCTCCTGCGCCATTTCCAGGAGGGCGTGCCGGCGCTCGATGGGCATGGTCGCCGTCGTCGGGCACTGGTGGCTCGGCGTCACGTAGACGTAATCGCATTGCGCGAGTAGATCGGCGTCCTCGACAGGGCGCACACCGCCGCCATCGACAGGCAGCGGCTGCAGCCGCGCATTGCGGTTCTCGAAGATATTGCGGGCATCCGGATAGCCAGGATTTTCGAAGCCGATCGTGGTCCGCTCGCTCGCCAGCAAATCCGCGATCAGATAAAGCGCCTGCTGGCAGCCGATCGTGACGACGATCTCATCAGGCATCGCAAAGACGCCGCGCCGCGGCAGCACGCGCGTGCGGATCTGCTGGATCAGCGTATCGTCGTCGCGCTCGATCAGGTCCGGCGCCCAATTGCGGATCTCCATGACCGAGAGCGCTTTCATACAGCATTCGCGCCAGTCATTCGTCGGAAACAACGACTGATCGAACTGCCCGTAGATAAACGGATACTCATAGCTCAACCAGTTGCCCGGCTTGACGATGTTGCGCTGCGCGGACGGCCGTCTGCGCACGCGCTGGTCCCAGTCCGGCCGCGCAAGCGCTTCGTTGGCCGCCTGGGTCGGGACCGTCTGCAGCGGGCTGAAACCGTGGCGCCCCTCGAGGATGCCCGGATTGACGAAATGCCCGCTGCGCTCGCGCGAGATCAGATAGCCCTCTTCTACGAGTTGCTGGTACGCCAGCACGACCGTATTGCGGGCCACGCTCAACTGGTCGGCCAGTTCCCGGCTGGATGGCAAAGCGTGATCCGGCAGCAGCTGGCCGTCGAGAATCGCAGCCACCAGCATCTGGCGAATCTGGCCTTGCAGGCTCATATTCGACTCGGGTGAACGCTGGAACCGCTGGGTCCATAGGGCCACCGAGGTACGACTAGACATGCTTACTCCTGAGTCTTGAGGACGGCCACCGCCTGCACAGCGACGAGCACAACCATGGTGGACGCGCCCAGCGAGAGGGCTTACCCGCGCAAAGACAACGATTCCGGGATGCCGGCGGACCGGTGCGTTTCAGACTAGCCGATGTGGACTCAACGATCAGCCTCGTCTGGCCCTAACCGGCACTATTTTTTAATGACGATACTCGCATTAACCCTTTCCCGGCGATTGGGACAAGCCCCCGTCGGCACGCGTGAGATTCGCGTGTATCCCGCAAGGCCATATTGGAGACCTACGATGAAAAGCGATCACCACCCGAAGTTGCCGTATTGGTTCAACCGCCTGACGCGTTGCCTCGCCGGCGCGGCGCTGGCTGCACTGACCTGCCTCGCGGCGCAACCCGGCTACGCGCAGAACAAGGAGGTCACGATTGCCTACCAGCAGATTGTCGACCCATGGGTCGTCGCGATCGCCAACGGCTCGATCGAGAAAGAGACTGGCTACAAGATCAACTGGCGACAGTTCGAGTCCGGTGCGAAAGTCGCGACCGCGATGGCCTCCGGGGACGTGAAGGTCGGCGTGATCGGCTCGAGCCCGCTCGCAGCGGCGGTGAGCCAGGGCGTCGACCTGCAACTCTTCTGGATTCTCGACAACATCAATCAGGCTGAAGCGATGGTGGTGCGCAACGGCTCCGGCATCACCAAACCGGCCGAACTGAAGGGCAAGACAATCGGTGTGCCGTTCGTGTCGACCACGCACTATCACACCATGTTCGCGTTGCAGCATTGGGGCATCAATCCGTCCGACGTGAAGATCCTCAACATGCAGCCCAACCAGCTGGTCGCAGCATGGGAACGCGGCGATATCGATGCCGCCTACGTGTGGGATCCGGCGCTCGCCCAGTTGAAAAAAAATGGCAAGGTGCTGATTACGTCCGGCGACCTGTCGAAACTCGGCAAACCCACGTTTGACGGGATTGCAGTCGACCGCAAATGGGGCGAGGATCATAAGGACTTCATGGCAAAACTGGTGAAGGCGATCTCCGACGCCGACGATCAATACCGGAAGAATGCCGCGCAATGGAATGCGACCTCGCCGCAAGCAGCGGCCATCGCGAAGATGATCGGCGGCTCACCGGCCGATGTCCCGGAATCGCTGTCGCTCTATGCGTTCCCTACTATTCAGGAGCAGGCATCCGCGCAATGGCTGGGTGGCGGCAGTGCGGGTCGCGCGACCTTCGCGCTGAAGGATACGGCCACGTTTCTGAAGGACCAGAAACAGATCAGCGCGGTGTTGCCCGATTACTCGAAATTTGTGACCCCGGCTTATGCCGAGGCCGCGATGAAGCTCAAATGACGTAGGCCGGTTCTGTCGAATCAGGAGGCTGTATGGAAAGCATGAGAGTCAAGAATGTGAGCGTGGTCTTTCCCGGGCGCAGTGCGGGCCAGACCGTGCACGCGCTCGACAACATCAATCTGACAATCAATTCCGGTGACTTTGTCGTCGCACTCGGCGCATCGGGCTGTGGCAAGACCACACTGCTGTCGCTCATGGCGGGCTTCATCGCGCCGACCAGCGGGGAGTTGCTGCTGGGCGGCACGCCGATCGCGGGACCGGGCGCCGACCGTGGCGTGGTGTTCCAGAAGCACGCGCTACTGCCGTGGCTCAACGTGATCGATAACGCCGAATTCGGCCTGAAGCTTCAGGGCGTGCCGAAATTGCAGCGGCGCGATATCGCGGTGCGCAATCTGGCGCTGGTGGGCCTGCAGGACTTCCACAAGCACATGATCTATCAGCTCTCCGGCGGGATGCAGCAGCGTGTGGGCATCGCCCGCGCGCTGACCTGCGACCCAGCCATGCTGCTGATGGACGAACCGATGGCCGCGCTCGATGCACTGACTCGCGAAACGATTCAGGAATTGCTGCTCGATGTCTGGACCAAGACCAACAAGATGTTCTTCTTCATCACGCACAGCGTCGAGGAAGCCCTGTTCCTGGCAAGCCACCTGATCGTGATGTCGCCCCGCCCCGGCCGCATTACGCACACCTACGAGCTCAATTTCAATCGCCGTTTTCTTGAAACACGCGACGCGCGTGCAATCAAGTCGAGTCCTGATTTCATCGAAATGCGCGAGCGCATACTCAGCATCATTTATGGCGACGAGAAAATGCACGCTGCCGAAGCCGAGGTGACCCATGTTTAGTTCAAAACGGGCTCATGTACTTGCCAACGGCCATCACGCGCCGCGGGGAACCGACACGCCAATCGAGCCGCCGCGCACACCGGGTCGTCGTCCACGGCTTCTCGCCAAGAAGCCCGCCAAGCCAGGCGATACATTCGGCGTGCCCGGCCAGGGCAGCAGCATCGTCACGAGCCTCATTACGGTCGCCGCTTTCCTCGGGCTGTGGTTTGCCGCGACCAACCTTAACTGGATCAAGCCGCTCTTTCTGCCATCGCCACAAGCGGTGTATGCGAAGTTCATTCTGGTCGCCACGGAAGGCTTCGCCAATTCGACGCTCGCGCAGCATACCGGCATCAGTTTGCTGCGTGTCTTCGGCGCCTTCACGCTCGCCTGCGTGAGCGCGATTCCGATCGGGGTCATGATGGGGGTGTCGCGTTTTGCCCGAGGTGTATTCGATCCGCCGATCGAATTCTATCGCCCCCTTCCGCCGCTCGCCTATTTGCCGCTCATTATCATCTGGTTCGGCATCGGCGAATTTTCCAAGGTCTTCCTGATCTATCTGGCCATCTTCGCGCCACTGGCCATTGCCGCGCGATCCGGTGTCCGCTCCGTGTCGATCGAGCAGATTCATGCGGCCTATTCGATGGGAGCCTCGCGCACGCAGGTGGTTCTTCATGTGATCCTGAAGTCTGCGCTGCCGGAGATCTTCACCGGCATGCGGATCGGCATCGGCGTCGGCTGGACGACACTCGTGGCCGCGGAAATGGTGGCATCGACGAGCGGCCTCGGCTTCATGGTGCTCAATGCTGCCGAGTTCCTGGCCAGCGACGTGGTGATCATGGGCATTATCGTCATCGGCTTCTTTGCATTGTGCTTTGACCTGCTGATGCGTCACCTCGAGCGAGTGCTAGTCCCCTGGAAAGGCAGAGTTTGATCGCACAGGCTCACCAATCCATATCGCCTACCGCCATCAGGAGAGAGAAGAGTCATGCGCGTGATCGTGTTCAAGGATCGCTGTGATCGCGTTATTCAGATTGTGTTTGAAGAAGATCGCACACGCGCAGTGGCATATCACCACGATGAGCCTGTCGGTGAGTTACGTATCGGCATTAACGACGATTCCGTGAATGCGGTTGCAACGTTGCTGAATGTCTGCGTGGAACCTGCCTATCGCCGTAGCGGTATCGCGCACACCCTCCTCGCCTACGCCAGCAGGGAAATCGGTCAGCCAATCAGGGTTGATCTGCCTGCGCCGCCAGATTTATTTGCATTTGAAACACTTTTTCGCTGTCTTTCCAGTGAAGGGATTCTCGTCTTAGCGTGACGCGCCCGCGCTCCGTACTGACAGCGTTTTCCGCGTTCGCCAACTGAGCAGCGTCAATTATTTTTCGGTTGCGAAGGAGCCCTGACCAGCAGGGACGACATCGAAGACAGGCGCAACGAAGGGGCCGGCGTTCGTCCGACCCCAACGTGAAGACCTATTCGTTGCCGTGGAGCTGACACAGTCGAAGATTCTTTTTTAGGTACAAAATATACCGTTTTTTGAATTTTAACTCTTGACCAGTTGGGCTTTCTTGTCCTACATTCCCAAACATACACTCATTTTTCGGAACCATTTGTTCCGTTTTTATTAAAAACCGGAGACAGCCCTCATGAGCGATCACACCCCCATCAGCGGCCCACAGGCCATGACCCCCTCGGAAGCTTTTGTCGAAACCCTTGCCGCCAACGGCGTGACCGACATGTTCGGCATCATGGGCTCCGCGTTCATGGATGCCATGGACATCTTCGCCCCCGCCGGCATTCGTCTGATCCCAGTGGTGCACGAACAGGGCGCCGGCCACATGGCCGACGGCTACGCTCGCGTGTCCGGCCGGCATGGCGTGGTCATCGGCCAGAACGGCCCGGGCATCAGCAACTGCGTGACCGCCATCGCCGCGGCCTACTGGGCGCACAGCCCTGTGGTTATCATCACGCCCGAGGCGGGTACCATGGGCATCGGCCTGGGCGGCTTCCAGGAAGCGAAGCAGCTCCCCATGTTCCAGGAGTTCACCAAGTACCAGGGCCACGTCACTCACCCCGCGCGCATGGCCGAGTTCACCGGCCGCTGCTTTGACCGTGCTCAGGCCGAGATGGGCCCCACCCAGCTCAATATCCCGCGCGACTACTTCTACGGCCAGATCAAGGCTGAGATTCCTCAGCCCCAACGTCTGGACCGTGGCCCGGGCGGCGATCAACGCCTGAACGAAGCCGCCGAACTGCTCGCACAGGCGAAATTCCCCGTCATCATTTCCGGCGGCGGCGTCGTCATGGCCGATGCGATCGAGGAGTGCAAGGCGCTCGCCGAGCGCCTGGGCGCCCCTGTCGTCAACAGCTACCTGCATAACGACTCCTTCCCCGCCAACCATCCGCTGTGGTGCGGCCCGCTCGGCTACCAGGGCTCCAAGGCCGCCATGAAGCTGATCGCCCGTGCCGACGTCGTCATCGCCCTCGGCTCGCGGCTAGGACCGTTCGGTACGCTACCTCAGCATGGCATGGACTACTGGCCCCAGAACGCCAGGATCATCCAGATCGATGCCGACCACAAGATGCTCGGTCTGGTGAAGAAGATTTCCGTGGGCATCTGTGGCGACGCGAAAGCCGCCGCCGTCGCCCTCACCCAGCGCCTCGCCGGGCGTACCCTCGCCTGCGACCCCTCACGCGAGGAGCGCGCCAGCCAGATCGCCGCCGAAAAGGCCGCCTGGGAGAAGGAGCTCGACGGCTGGACCCATGAGCGCGACCCCTACAGTCTCGACATGATCGAGGAGCAGAGCCACGAGCGCACGCCCGGCGGCGGCCGCTACCTGCACCCTCGCCAAGTGCTGCGCGAACTGGAAAAGGCCATGCCCGAAGACGTGATGGTCTCCACCGACATCGGCAACATCAACTCGGTGGCCAACAGCTACCTGCGCTTTAACAAGCCGCGCAGCTTTTTCGCCGCGATGAGCTGGGGCAACTGCGGCTACGCATTCCCGACCATCATCGGCGCCAAGGTCGCCGCGCCCCATCGCCCGGCCGTTTCCTACGCCGGCGACGGTGCATGGGGCATGAGCCTGATGGAAACCATGACCTGCGTGCGTCACAACATCCCAGTCACCGCCGTGGTTTTCCACAACCGCCAGTGGGGCGCGGAGAAGAAGAACCAGGTGGATTTCTACAACCGCCGCTTTGTCGCCGGCGAGCTCGATAACCAGAGTTTTGCGGAGATCGCGCGCGCCATGGGGGCGCAAGGCATCGTCGTGGACAATCTGGAAGATGTGGGCCCGGCACTCAAGCGCGCCATCGACCTGCAGATGAATCACGGCAAGACCACCATCATCGAGATCATGTGCACCCGCGAACTCGGCGACCCGTTCCGCCGCGATGCGCTGGCCAAGCCGGTGCGCCTGCTCGACAAGTACAAGGACTACGTCTGATTCACCTGTTGTCTGGGTGTCCGGGCTCAGGAGGGAATACCGGCTGAGCCCGGCAGGCCGGAAACGGGGTTTCCCCGCCGTTTCCGGCCTTTTTATTCGCTGAGTCGTTCGGCAACTGTGGCCGCCTCCATCCCATGAAAGCAATCAACCGCATCATCGAACGCGCCCGCACTTCGCCGAGGCGCATCGTGCTGAGCGAGGCAGAAGAGCCGCGCATGCTGCAGGCGGCCCAGCGGGCCACCCGCGAAGACATTGCCCGCATCGTGCTGGTGGGCCCCGTTGCTGGCATCCGTGAAGCCGCCGCGCGCGAGGGCGTCTCGCTGTCCGACATGGAGGTGGTGGACCCGGCTACCTCGCCGCTTGCCGCATCCTTTGCCGAGACGCTGTTTGCGCTTCGCAGCAAGAAAGGCATGACGCTGGACGAAGCGAAACTCGAAATCCTCAAGCCCCTGTGCTTCGCCAATCTGATGGTGCGGCTCGGTCACGCCGACGGCTCAGTGGCCGGCTCGGTGTATACGACCGCCGACGTGGTCCGCACCGCGATCCAGATCATCGGCATCCATCCGTCGTTCAAGCTGGTGTCGAGCTTCTTTCTGATGATGCTGTGCGAGCCCTTCCACACGCTCAAGGGAGGGCTGATCTTTTCCGACTGCGGGCTGGTGGTGGACCCGAATGCCGGCGAGCTGGCCGAAATCGCGATGGCGGCGGCCGACAGCGCGCGAAGCCTGCTGATGGACGAGCCGCGCGTAGCCATGCTGTCGTTCTCGACCAGTGGCAGCGCGCGGCACGCGGCGGTCGACAAGGTCGTGGAAGCGACACGCCAGGTGAGGGCATTGCGTCCGCAACTCGCGATCGACGGCGACGTGCAACTCGACGCGGCGATCGTTTCCGAAATCGCCATGCGCAAAGTAGAGCATTCGCAGGTGCACGGTCACGCCAACGTGCTGATCTTTCCCAGTCTGGAGGCCGGCAATATCGGCTACAAGCTGGCCGAGCGCATCGGCGGCGCGAAGGCAATCGGTCCCTTGCTGCAGGGTTTGAAAAAGCCGGCCAACGATCTCTCGCGCGGCTGCAGCGCCGACGACATCTACTACGTGATCGCAGTAACGTGCGTGCAGGCACAAGCCGCGGCAGAACTGTGTTCCCTGCACCCGCTATCAAGTTGAGGCCGCGCGGGAATCCGCTAGCGGACGCCACCCTGCCTGCGCGCGCCGATCCATCCGACGATCTCGGCGAATAGCTTCATATCGGGCGGCACCGACAGGTCCACCGCCAGACAGCGGCGGTAATACGGACGGAGATCGAGCCCGACACCGAGGCCCAGCACCTCCACGTCGCGCGAGGCTTCGTGGCGCGCCACCACTTCCTTCAGATGGTTGTCGAGATAGTAGGCATCGTTGGCCTGGCCTGTCGCGCTATCCATGGGACTGCCGTCCGAGATCACGATCAGTATCCGTCTGGCTTCGGCACCGGCGAGCAGCCGCGCGCAGGCCCAGTCGACCGCCTCGCCGTCCACGCCTTCGCGAAATAGATCAGCCTTGAAGAGCGCGGCAATATCCGCGCGGGCGCGGCGCCAACTCCTCGCCGCGTCCTTGAACACCAGGTGGGACGTTTCATTGAGCCGCCCCGGATGGCGTAGCCGGCCCTGCGCCAACCAGTCGAGCCGGGCGCGCCCGCCGTTCCAGGCGCCGGTTGTGAATCCTAAGACTTCGGTGGTCACGCCGGCCTGGTCGAGCGCGCGCGTGAGGATGTCCACCATGATCGCAACCGGCTCGATATGCGCCTTCATCGAACCCGAGCAGTCGATCAGGAAGCTCACCGCGCAGTCGGCCAACGGCGTGTGCCGTTCCAGCCGGAACAGGCGCCGCTCGGCCGGCGAACTGACCAGTTGCGCGAGACGCCGCCCGTCGATGCGGCCGTGCTCTTCGCCGAACGACCAGCCATCGCGTTGGGGAATCGCAAGCGCCGCCTTCAGCGCGTGCGCCAGCCGGGCCACGTTGACGCCCAAGCCGGCGATGCGCTCGTCGAGGCGGTCGCGAAACTCACCGAGCAATGACTTGCGGACCAGCGAGCCGGGGTAGATCTCGCGGTCATAACACGTGGTATACGCATGATAGCCGTGGTCCGACGCGCCAAGTACGCGGCTGTCGCCGGTGAGCGCAACGGCCATGTCCTTGTACTCGTCGTCCTCGACATCGAACCATAGTGAAAACGCCGTGCGCGCATTGTCGTCGTCAGTGTCTTGCGGATCATCCTGCACCCGCTCAGCACGCGCGGCCCGGATCATCTCGTCCACCAGCCGCGCCATCTCGAGCGCGTGGACCGCGAACGCGCCCTGCTCCGCGCGATGCCGGCGCAAGCCGGCCAGCGACACGCCAAGCGTCGGCACGATAGCCGCGCGCGTGGCTTCGATCAGGTCCTCGGTGTCTTCCAGCACGGGCCACCCTGTGAGGCGCGACCAGGAGATTTGCGCCACCGTGTACAGGAGTATGCCGAGATGGTCCTCAGCGAGCCCCGAGCGATAGAAGGCGCGCGACCAACCCTCAAAACGGTCGCGCAGATTTTGCGCCAGGCCCGGCATGCCGGGTGGTATCTGCGTTTCGCAACGCAATTGCTCGAGCAGCTCGAACACCAGCCGCCCGACCAGATCACCGGGGCATAGCCGGCTGTGCAGCTCCGCATCGGAGTGCATGATGCGTAAGGCCGCGCCGTCGGCGCCGCCGCGCAGCGAAGCGAAGTCGTCCACCTGTGGGTCGGTGCGTAGATGCGGCGCGTGCAACGGCAGCGGCCGCAGGTCGCGGCACAAACGGCCGTCACGGTAATGCAGCGCAGCGTCGCCTGTGAGCGCGCGCACTGCCGCCGCGCACAGGGCCTCGCGCTGCTCCGCACGGCGCACCGCGTGGCGGTCCGAGCTCATCAGTGCGATCCCCGCGCGTGGTCTTCGCCGCTGGCCGCGGCTTCGAGCTCCGTGCCAAAGCAGCGCTGGAAATACTCCGTTACGATCGACCGCTCAGCCTCGTCGCACTTGTTGAGGAAGGTCAGGCGAAAGGCCATCGCGGGGTCCCGGAAGATCTGGCAGTTCTCTGCCCAGTTGATCACCGTGCGTGGCGACATCAGCGTCGACAGGTCACCGCTCGCGAAGCCCTTACGCGTGAGTTCGGCTACGCTCACCATCGATTCGATCAGCGCGCGACCCGCTTCGTCGGCCAGCTCCGGCACGCGCGCGAGCACGATACCCGCTTCTTCCGCACGCGGCAGGTAATTGAGCGTGGCCACCACATTCCAGCGGTCCATTTGCGCGTGATTCAGCACCTGGGTGCCGTGATACAAGCCGTTCAGGTTACCCAGACCCACTGTGTTGGTGGTGGCGAACATGCGGAAATACGGGTGCGGGTGGATCACGCGATTCTGGTCGAGCAACGTGAACTTCCCGTCGCGCTCCAGAATGCGCTGGATCACGAACATCACGTCCGGGCGGCCCGCATCGTATTCGTCGAAGATCAGCGCGACCGGGCGCTGCAAAGCCCACGGCACGATCCCCTCCTGGAACTCCGTCACCTGCAGGTCGTCGCGTACGACGATAGCGTCCTTGCCGACCAGGTCGAGACGGCTGATATGGCCATCGAGATTGACGCGCACGCACGGCCAGTTGAGCCGGGCTGCAACCTGCTCGATGTGAGTGGACTTCCCGGTACCGTGCAAGCCCTGCACCATGACCCTGCGGTCGCGGCCGAAGCCGGCCAGGATCGCCAGGGTCACTTCCGGATTGAAGCGGTAGACCTCGTCGATCTCCGGTACATGGTCGTCGCGCTCACTGAAGGCGGGCACCATCAGACCGGAATCGATGCCAAAAACGGTGCGTACCGCGACCATTCTGTCTGGTTTGCCAGTCACGATATCAGTCACTTCTTTCTCCTCCACGCCTCGGGGTGCTCGCCCATCATGTATATTTTTCGGAACGATTTGTTCCGTTTTTATTATATCTGGAAACGGCGCGCGTGAGGCGCCACTTCGTCACCTGCAATTACATACGGCCCGCGCCGTCAACGCACGATCGCAACCGCGCCGAAGGTTTTCGTGCGCTGTTCCATCGCTCGCGCTGACCATGCCGAGAGCAGCGCCGACAACACCACGTAGGCGCACACGAACCACGGCTTGCCGCCGTCCATGCGCAGAAGCGCCGTCGCTATGATCGGCGTGAGGCCACTCGCGAAGATGCCCGAGAACTGGTACACAAACGAGATGCCGGTGTAGCGCACTTCGGGGTCGAAGAGTTCGGCGAAGAGGGCCGCTTCCGGACCATAGACCATCGCGTAGAAGACGCCGAACGGAATCACGATCCCGAGCCAGACCGCCATCGTATTGCTGGCCTGACTCTCCATCAGCCAGAATGCGGGCAGCACCGAAAGGCCGCAGATCAGCGAGCCCCAGCGGTACACGCGCGCACGTCCCATTACGTCCGACATTCTCCCGAAGAGCGGAATGAAGAAGCACATCACCATGGCGGCGATCATCACGCCGGTGAGCGCTTCGGTACGACTCATCGAAAGACGTTGCGTGAGGTAGCCGATCATGAACACGGCGAAGATGTTAAAAAACACACCGTCGATCCAGCGCGCGCCCATGCCGAGCAATACCGAGCTGCGATAGCGCGTGATCATGTCGATGAACGGAATTTTCACATCGCGCCGGTTGCGCTTGAGCTCGAGAAACTCGGGCGTCTCCATGACCTTGAGGCGGATGTAGAGGCCGATCAGCACGAGCAGGAGTGACGCGGCGAATGCGAGACGCCAGCCCCACGCGAGGAAAGCCGCTTCCGGCAGCAGCCGCGAAATGCCCGCGACGATGCCCGACGCCAGGCACAAGCCAATCGACAAACCGATCTGCGGCAGGCTCGCGTACAGGCCACGCCGGTTGGGCGGCGCATATTCGTAGGCCATCAGCACTGCGCCGCCCCATTCGCCTCCCAGCCCGATGCCCTGTAGCACACGCAACGTGAGCAGCAGGATCGGTGCCCAGATGCCGATCTGATCGAAGGTCGGAACGAAGGCCACCCCTGCGGTCGAGATCCCCATGATGACGAGCGTACAGATCAGCGCGGACTTGCGCCCGACCTTGTCGCCGAAATGACCGAAGATCACGCCGCCGAGCGGCCGCGTGATGAAGCCGACGGCGAACGTTCCGTAGGCGAGCATCGTCGAAACGAGGGGATCGTGGACAGGAAAATAGAGCTTGTTGAACACAATGCCTGCAACGACGCCGTATAGAAAAAAGTCGTACCACTCGACTGTCGCACCGATCACGCTCGCGAACGCAACGCGACGCACAACCCGCTTATCGATTGCCATAAATCCTCCTCCGATGATGGCCGTGCGCCGTTCTCACGACGCCGCACGTACCGAAGCCCCTGTCTGTCTCCTCCGGGGCGCGAACTTCGCTACCTGCCTGCTGCTTTTATCGACCTCGAATGCAGCTATCCAGGCAGCGCTCGTTTTACGTCTTGCCGCTACTTGCCTTCAATGCTTCTGCGTCAGTGCATAGGCGTCAATGGTGGGCCGCCACGCTCAGCGGCTGCAGTTCCTCGACCTGCCGAGCGTCGGCGCGGGCGTCCTCGAGGATGATGCCGGACGCCTTTTCGGCGACCATCACGATCGGTACGTTGGTATTGCCGGAGACCAGCGTCGGCATGATCGAACAGTCGACGACGCGTAACCCCTGCGTCCCATACACGCGCAATCGTTCGTCGACCACCGCGCCGGGATCGCTCGCCACACCCATCTTCGCGGTGCCGGATGGATGAAAAATCGTCTGGCCGTATTCGCGGCAAAAGTGCAGCAGTTCGTCGTCGGTCTGCGCCTGCGGGCCCGGGCGGACTTCGCGTTTCATCAACGAGGCCATCGGCTCGGTAGCGGCGACCCGGCGCGCGAACCGCACACCCGCGACCGTCGTGCGGCGGTCGAGATCGGTCGCAAGATAATTCGGCTGGATGGACGGGGCGTCGCGCATGTCGCTGGTACGAATCCGCACGACGCCGCGCGACTCTGGCCGCAACTGACAGATCGAATAAGTACAGCCAGGAAACGCATGGACATCGCCGCCGGCGGAGTCGGCCGAGAGCGTCGAGAAGTGAAACTGTATATCGGGTGTTTTCGCTTCGTCCGGCAACGCGCGGCAGAACATACCGCCCTGATTGATGCCGACCGAAAGCGGCCCTTCGCGAAAGAGCGCCCATTGCAGGCCCATCTTCGCGCGCCCCGTCCAGGAGTGCAGCAGGTCGTTCGTCGTGATAGGCCGGGTCACTTCGTAGGTCAGGCGCACTTGCAGATGGTCCTGCAGATTCTCACCGACGCCCGCCCGATTGGCGACCACCGGGATACCGAACTCGTTGAGCAGTTTCGCCGGCCCGACTCCCGAAACCTGCAGCAATTGCGGCGACTGCAGCGCGCCTGCCGTCAACACCACCTCGCGAAGCGCGCGCACTTCCCGCACCTTGCCGTGCTGCACGTAGCGGATTCCCGTCGCACGCGCGCCTTCGAAGAGAATCTTCGAGGCTAGCGCGTCGGTCTCGATACGCAGATTCGGACGGCTGCGCGCGGGCTTCAGGTAAGCGACAGCGGTCGAACAGCGCCAGCCGTGCCGGGTTGTCAGCTGGTAATAGCCAACGCCTTCCTGATCGCCCTGATTGAAATCATCAACGGTTTGGACACCCAGGCGATTCGACGCCGCGATGAACGCATCCACGAGTTCGTGGCGCTGCTTGATCGTGGAGGCCCACAACGGCCCGTCGACTCCGCGGGTCGGCGACGCACCCAGCTCGTTGTGTTCGAGCCGCCGGAAGTATGGCAAGCATTCCTTCCAGCTCCAGCCCCGATTGCCGAGCGCCGCCCAGTGATCGTAGTCCTCCTTCTGGCCGCGAACATAGATCAGCCCATTGATCGAACTGCAACCGCCGAGCGTGCGCCCGCGCGGCCAATAGAGCTGGCGATCGTGCATATTCGGGTCCGGGTCGGTGTAAAAGCCCCAGTTGTAGACCGGATGAAACATGGTCTTGCCGTAACCGATCGGGATATGGATCCACAGAAAGCGGTCAGGCGGACCGGCTTCGAGCAGACACACCGAGTAGCGGCCGTTTTCCGAGAGGCGATTGGCAAGTACACAGCCGGCCGATCCCGCGCCGACGACGACGTAGTCGAAACTCCGTGTCATGAATGATGTCTCCGTGCTGATGCTTTTTGCTTATAAAAACCGGTAGGTTTCGTCCTAATTTATTGGACTGCTGTTTCGGACTCAAGAGAATCCAGTTACGATTGACCAATCCGGTACGAAAACCGCCTTTTTTGTTTCATTTTTCATTCTGCTCGAATGCGCCCATCCGGGTTGTCACTGATCCGTTCGGGCTGCCTTCACCTTCATCCGCCTCGGGAAGGCCAATGAGAGACACCACGCGTCCCCCCTCCCCTCAGCACGAGCCCGCCGACGACACCCGCGTTCTACGCGCCCTCAGCGTCCTCGAACAGCTCGCGGCTGCGGGTCATCCGTTTTCGCTCTCTCAGCTGTCCTCACGTCTGCTGATTCCGAAGGCGACGCTGATGCGGCTGATCGAGTCGCTCGAAGCACGAGGCTACGTCACGCACATGCCCGACTCGCGCGGCGCCGACCGCGCCATCGCACTCGGCCCACGCGCCGCGCAGCTCGCGCTGACCACGCTCGCGAACAGCACGTTTACGCGCGCTTGCCGCTCGTTGCTGCGCACGCTCGTGGATGCGCTCGGTGAGACCTGCAATCTCACCGTCCTCGACGGCGATACCGTGCTCTACGTCGAGCGCGTCGAAACGACCGAACCCTTGCGGCTGCAGATGCAACCGGGTACGCGCGTACCGCTGCATTGCACCGCGAGCGGCAAGCTTTTTCTGTCGCAGATGGCGCCTGCCGAGCGCGGGCTCGCTATCAGGCGTTTGCAACTCAAATCGATGACCTATCGCACCTTGACCGATGCAGACCTGCTTGAAGCGGAACTCGACCGGCTCGCGGTGCGTGGCATCGGGGTCGACAACGAGGAATTCGTGCGCGGGATGGTGGCGGTCGCGGTACCGGTGCGCAATCTCGAGGATGGTCGTGTGCTCGCGGCCGTGGCCGTCCATGCACCCACGGCACGAGCGAGCCTCGAGGATCTGCTGAAGGCGGTGCCGAAGTTAAAGGAAACAGCGATACGCATTGGACCGCTACTGCAGCCTGCGGCGGTGAAAAAGTAGAAAGCAGTATCGGCGCGCGCCGCCAACCTGGCGTTGGAGCGCAGCGGCCGTCGCTGGCGACAACCGGTGCGCATCAGACAGCACGCGTTACACGGGCTTCAATGGGTGTGAGGGCGATAGTCGACGAATTCCGGTTCAGTGGAGGCTACCCCGCTTTTCCGTGCCCGCCACCCATACGCCAGCAGCAACACGCCAAGACTCACGATCCCAAGCCACAGCGGCGTGCGCTGATCCGGTATGAACGCCATCGCCACCAGAATGCCGATCATGCCGATGATCGCGAACCAGGTCAGGTACGGGTAGCACCACATCCTCACCCGCAGTGTTTGCGGCGCATCGCGCTCGAGCCGGGATCGCAGCTTCAGTTGCGACAGCGCGATCAGCACATAGACGAAGATCGCCACGGTGCCGTACGAATTGACGAGGAAGGCGAACACCGTGTCGGGGGAGACGTACGACATGACAACCGACACGTAGCCAAACAAGGTGCCGATCAGGATCGCGCGAACGGGTACGCCGCGACGGTTAACCTTTGCGAGGGCGGCAGGCGCGTCGCCATGACGGGTCAGCGCAAAAATCATCCGCGACGCTGCATAAAGGCCGGAATTGAGTGCGGACAGCACCGCGGTCAACACGATCGCATTCATGACGTTCGCGGCGGCCGGGATACCCATCGCATCGAGCGCGCTGACATACGGCGTAGCCATTTTCGGAGAATCCCAGGGCACCAGCGCAACAACAAGCAGGATCGAACCGACATAGAAAAACAGGACGCGTGTAATCACCGAGTTGGTTGCTTTGGCGACCGCCTTGACCGGTTCATGTGCCTCGGCAGCCGCGATGGTGACGATCTCAGCACCGAAGTAGAAACCGGTCGCCGCGACCGCACCGCTCAATACCGGGCCGATCCCTTTCGGCATCAGCCCCCCGTGCGCCAGAAGCGTTGGCATCACAGCCGTCGTGTGCATCGACGCGGGCCACAGCCCCAGCACATACAGACCACCCAGGAACAGAAACACGATGATCGCCGCGACCTTGATGGACGCAAACCAGAACTCGAATTCTCCGTAGCTGCCAACCGAGATCAGGTTAGTCGCGGTCAACACCACCAGCAGCACGAGACTTATCGCCCACGCGGGTGTATCCGGCAGCCAGAACTGCACGAGTTTCGCGCCGGCCACCGCCTCGACCGCGACGACGATCACCCAGAAATACCAGTACATCCAGCCGGTCAAAAAGCCGGCAAGTTTGCCGGGCCCCCGCTTTCCGGCGAAGGCGAGGCGCGCGTATTCGTAAAACGAGCCGACCGCCGGCATTGCGCACGCCATTTCTCCGAGCATGCGCATGACCAGCACGATCAGGCCGCCGGTGATCAGAAACGATAGCACTGCAGCAGGGCCGGCCTGCTGGACCACGACGCCGCTGCCGACAAAGAGGCCCGCGCCGATCACACCGCCTAGCGCGATCATCGTCATGTGGCGCTGCTTGAGTCCTGTCTTCAATTCACTTCTATTCATCGATGGTTGCATGTCACCTCCACATCCTGTTTTATTCCGGCGCCGCGCATCGCGCGGTACGCAGGCTGCGCTCAAGGTTTCTCGTCGCGCCTGAAATACATCTGATAGAGCACCCGCTGTCCGATTCGACGGAACGGTGCGAATGGGTGGCCAGGCAAGGGTGAAGTAAAAATCGGCAGCGTCTGCTTCGAACCTTTGCCTGCTATCCGCTCGGCGAGTCGACGGCCCGCCTGCTGTGAATATGACACGCCGTTGCCGCCGTAGCCCAGTGCGTAATAGACCGACTGCTTCGGATCCGGCTGACAGACGCGCGGCATCATGTCGTGGCTCACATCCACCCAGCCCCACCACGAGTAGTCGATCGCGACACCACGCAATGCCGGAAACTTGCGGCACATCCCTTCGACGAGCAGTTCGAAATGACGGGAATTCGGCGCATCGGCACCGGTAATCGCGCTACGGCTGCCGATCTGCAACCGGTTGTCCGGCAGGAAGCGATAGTAGAAACGCAAGGTGCGCGTGTCGGTGAGAACCTGCGTCGTGCGAAAATTGCATGCGGCAATCTCCTGCTGCGTGAGCGGACGCGTCACCATCGAATTCGACAGGATAGGCATCACACGGCTAGTCAACGAAGGATGAAGGTTTTGGGCCGTATACGCGCCGGTCGCGATACCGACCGACCGCGCCCGCACGATACCGCCTGGCGTGCGCAGATGATGGATGCCGTTGATGGTTTCCCACCCGGTCACCGGGCTCGCGGGATGCACTCGCGCTCCGGCTTCGCGCGCCAGCCGCAAATAGCCAAATGCGAGCTTCAGCGCATGAATGCCGATACCCTCGGGTTCATGAAGCGCACCGGCCGCTTCGGAATCGTTGACGAACTGGCGGCGAAACGTTGCCTGATCAAAAAGCTCGGACGGGTAACCGAAAACGTCCTTCCATACTTTCGCTTCGGCGGCGAGTTTCGCCAACATGCGCGGCCGGTGCGCAATCAGAAAGTGCCCGCCTGGCTGCGGATCGCAGTCGATTTCGGCCACCAGTGACTTGAAATTGTCAAAGCCCTCCTGGATCTCGTCGTGCATTTTCAACGCGACGTCCTTACCCCATCGCTCGATCCATTGGGAGCGCGACAGACGTCCCGAAGCATTCTGGCCTTGTCCGCCATTACGGCTGCTGCAGCCCCAGCTGGTTTTGTTGGCCTCGAGAACCACGGCCTTGATGCCATGCTCACGGGCGAGGCAGAGCGCGGTGGCGAGCCCGGTATAGCCCCCGCCGATGATCGCAACGTCCACGTCGATGTCTTTCGTGATCGGCCCATCGTCGGGCGGCGGCGTACCGGCGGTCGCGACCCAGTAGGTCGGTGCGTATTGTTTGCCCTGCCCCGGTCCTGGCGACACCAGCGGGTCGTAGGTCGGATCATATTGCGTGGCGCTGTCCCGTTCCCCAGACAAGCCCTCGCCGACCCGTGTGATGACACTGTGTTCCATGCGAAGCTCCTCGTCGGTATCAAACGTTCTGCTTCGGACGTTCCTTGCGGAAGGCACGCTTGACCGCGATCAGCCCGTCACGGAATTCGAAGAGGTCGCAACCTTCTGCTTCGATGCGCCAGCCTTCCGCATGCGTGCCGGTGAACACCCATTCGGACAAACCGCGTTCACCGATCACAGAGTGACGACCCTTTCCCCAATGTGCATCCGGGAAGGCCTTGAAGACCGCTTCGAATGCTGCGCGCACGGCATCGCGACCGACGAAACGAGCACCATAGACTTCGCTTCCGCCCGCTGCGTCGAACACGCAGTCTTCGGTCATGAAGTTCATCAACGCGTTCGCATCGTGTCGGTTGAACGCGTCGGAAAATGCGGCGAGCGTGTCTGCGGTAACCATGGGGGCGGACGTTTGTGTGGTGGCCATGCATGTCTCCTGCTCAATGATTTTGGATCAGTCTCGTGATGTCGCCTAAGCGGCGATCTCTCGGTGAAAAGTGTAGGTTTAGCGTGCGCCTGACGGTAGGGCCAGTGCGTTGGTTTCGCCTGGTGCAGCGCGCCTGGTCCGGATGGAGTGAGCGAATGGCTGTGCCTCGTCGAGAGGCCGCACCACGCAAGCGCTAGTTCACACCGCTCGCGTACTTTCGAGGCAGCGCTTCACCGCGCACTCGTCTTCATCGGTAAAACGTCCGATCAGGACGATCGTCGATTCGGCTAGCGCTTTGCCCGAAAGACAGGCCTTCAACAGGCACGCCAGAATACGACACGAATTGCACTTCATACGATGCATTATTAGGAAATAAAGCCGATTAAGGCGTCAGTGCATCGTATACGATTCATTTTGCTTGATTCCTATTTTGCATCAGATACAATGCATAAAGACGTTAAGCGCGCGTCAATTCGGGCATCTTAAAACTTCATGCATTACATATGGTGCAATCATGGATTTCAGCGAAATTGGCAAAGCGATTCGTGCCGCCCGCAAGGCGAAAGGCCTAAGTCAGGAGCAGACTGGAAGCCCGTTGCGAATGAGCCGGGCCACCATTTCGGGCATCGAGAACGGCACCGTCAGCGAAGTCGGCATCCGGAAAGTCATGGCGCTTTGCGATCGGCTCAACCTGGAACTCGTCGTCCGGCCGCGAGAGCAAAAGCTGCTGAGTTGGGATGAGCAGCTTGCCGAGAATGAGCGCCTGAAGCTGGCAACGCTCAATGCAACGCGCACTTCGGCGCAGCGGGACTGATCATGTACGTCTTCAACAACAGCAAGCCGATCGGCATCCTTGACCGAAGCGCGCTCGAGGCCAATTGTTACGTCTTCAACTATCTTCCTGAGGCGACACCGGCAGACATGGTGTCTCTGATGATGCCGATCGGACCCGACCAGTTCAAGATATACAACCATCTGCATCCGATCTTCCAGTCGAACATTCCGGAAGGCTATCTGCTCGACAGAGTGATGCAGATGCTGCGCGGCACCGCAGCCTACCCCGACGAGTTCTCGGTTCTGCAAGTGGTCGGGCATTCACAGATCGGCCGCCTTCGCTACGCGGAGACTTCTACCCGTGTCGAAGCGGCGCCCAACCTGCAACTCTCCAGCCTGCTCGCGAAGCCCGGCACGGAGGGCCTGCTCGAAAACATCTTCGAGGAATATGCGACCTACTCCGGTGTCGCCGGCGTGCAACCCAAGGTACTCGTGCGCGCGGTAGACGAGACCCGGCCGAACCATCTCGCGGTGCGCGGCACCACGCACATCGTCAAGTCGTTCGACCCGGCCGTTTTTCCGGGACTGGCCGCAAACGAATTCTTCTGTATGCGCGCGGCTGAGATTGCGGGATTGCCTGTACCGCGTGTATCGCTATCCGACGACGGCGCGCTGCTGATCGTAGAGCGTTTCGATCTGGCGCCGGAAGGTCACTATCGCGGCTTCGAGGACTTCTGCTCCCTCTATGTGATGCCGACTAGCGATAAATACGAGTCCACGTACGAACGTATCGCGAGGCGCATCAAAGAGATGGTTTCGCCGCCAAACAAGGCTGAAGCGCTGTCGCAGTTCTTTACGTCGCTCGCGCTGTCTTGTGCGCTGCGTAACGGCGACGCGCACCTGAAAAACTTCGGTGTCCTGTATGACGATCCAATCGAAGACGTTCATCTTGCGCCCGCATTCGACATCGTGTGTACGCAAGCCTATATTCCCAACGACTCGCTGGCTCTGACGCTCAACGGTACGAGCCGTTATCCGAAGCATAGCGAACTGATGAAATTCGGCCGTCTGGCTTGCGATCTGTCCGCCGCGCGCGTTCGCGATGCGCTCGATGCAGTCGCGCACGGCGTTCAGCAAGCCACGACTGAACTGCACGACTATGCCGCCGCACATCCCGAGTTTGCCGACGTCGCCCGTGCAATGACGGTTGCCTGGGAAAGCGGCCTGAATCTCACTTGCCGCGCAGACGACGGGCCGCTCTTTCTGCTGCCGGATAGATAAGCACGCTCAGGTTCGATCTGGAAATCGTCGCGCCTCGGCAATTCACCACGCCAAAGGGTAACCGGCGCAAGAGATTACCCCTCCGAAAAACCCATTCAGCATTCAAATAGCTTTCAATTGAGCCAGGACTTTCCCCAAGCCCCGCGCTTCCATCTTGCAGCGCACCACTTCCGCAAAGCCCCGTCACATAAGGCTTACCGCGCTTATAGCGAAGCTGGCGCACCACCTTCTCCGCCGATCGCTTTCTTGACGAACGTCCGCGCTCCTGCTGTACTAAATCAACTTGAGTGATTTAGGCGGTCTGCTTCGGACTGCCGTCCCGTAGCACCAGGTTGCAAACGCGCAGCGTTCGTGTGCCCAACCGCCCGCAGTCCACAACATCGTTGCCAATATCCGGAGGAGCGTCCCATGAATCTGAATTCCCGCAGGCATCCCGTCGCCAGGCAAATCGTCTCGATGTGCATAGCGGCGTCCGCCGTGTGGTGCGCGAGCGCCACCCAGGCTGCCGACCAACCGGTCGTCGGCCTCATCACCAAAACCGACACCAACCCGTTCTTCGTGAAGATGAAACAGGGCGCCGAAGCAGCTGCCACGAAAGACGGCGCCAAGCTGATCACCGCAGCCGGCAAGTTCGACGGCGACAACGCGAGCCAGGTCACCGCGATCGAAAACATGCTGACGGCGGGCGCGAAAGCGATTCTGATCACGCCGAGCGATACCAAGGCCATCGTGCCGAGCATCAAGAAAGCGCGCGCCGCCGGCGTGATGGTGGTTGCGCTCGACACGCCGACCGATCCGCAAGATGCCACCGACGCCCTCTTCGCCACCGACAACTTCAAGGCCGGCGTGCTGATCGGCCAATACGCGAAGGCCGCGCTGAACGGCAAGCCCGCCAAAGTTGCCACGCTCGACCTGGCGCCTGGCGTGTCGGTCGGCGTGTTGCGACATAACGGCTTCCTGCAGGGCTTCGGCGTGAAGGAAGGCGATCCCTCGGTGGTCTGCAGCCAGGACACACGCGGCGATCAGTCGAAAGGCCAGACGGCGATGGAAAACTGCCTGCAGAAGTCGCCCGACATCAACGTCGTCTACACGATCAACGAACCTGCCGCTGCCGGCGCTTACCGCGCGCTCAAGGCAGCGGGCAAGGATAAGAGCGTGATGATCGTCTCGATCGACGGCGGCTGCGAAGGTGTGCGCAACGTAAAGGCCGGCGCGATTGCCGCAACCTCGCAACAGTATCCGCTGAAGATGGCGTCGCTCGGCGTAACCGCGGGCGTCGAGTATGCGAAGACCGGCAAGAAAGTCTCCGGCTATCAGGACACCGGCGTGACGCTGATCACCGACAAACCGATGTCCGGGGTCGACAGCAAGGATTCGAAGTTCGGCCTCGACAACTGCTGGGGCAACAAGTAACGCACATAGTACGGCGGCGGCGGTCCACCCTGTTGGGCCGCCGCCGGACTTGCCGCGTGGCCTGCCAGCCACGCTCATGCATCGAGGACACCCATCATGTCGACTCCCTCCGCGCCTGTCAGCCACTCGCGCCACTTCGCCGATCGCTTGCCGTCGCTGGCCGAAATCGGTCCGCTGATCGCGCTGGTACTTGCCTGCGCCTTCTTCATTTCGCAGAGCAACCGTTTTCTGTCGTTCCAGAACCTGTCGCTGATCCTGCAGCAGACGATGGTGGTCGCCGTCATCGCGATCGGTCAGACGCTGATCGTGCTCACCGGCGGCATCGACCTGTCATGCGGGATGGTGATGGCGTTCGGCTCGATCATCATGACCAAATTCGCGGTCACGCTCGGCGTGCCGCCCGTCCTTGCGATTCTGTGCGGCATCGCCGCGAGCACGCTGTTCGGCGCGCTCAACGGCGTGCTGATCACACGCATCAAACTGCCCGCGTTCATCGTCACCCTGGGTACGCTGAACATTGCCTTCGCACTGACGCAGATCTATTCGAACGCGGAAAGCGTGTCGAATCTGCCGGACGCGATCATGTTCTTCGGCAACACGTTCAAGCTCGGTCCCGCCGATGTCACCTACGGCACGGTACTCACGCTGCTGATGTATCTGGCGACGTGGTTCGTGTTACGCGACACCGTCCCCGGCCGGCATCTGTACGCGCTCGGCAATAACGCCGAAGCCGCGCGCCTGATGGGCCTCTCGTCGCAAAAGATTCTGCTCACGGTGTATTCGCTGGCGGGCGCGATCTACGGCATCGCCGCGCTGTTGTCGGTGTCGCGCACCGGCGTCGGCGATCCTCAAGCGGGGCAAACCGAGAATCTCGACAGCATTACCGCGGTCGTGCTGGGCGGCACCAGTCTGTTCGGCGGACGAGGGTCGATTGTCGGCACCCTGCTCGGCGCGCTGATTGTCGGCGTGTTTCGCAATGGCTTGACGCTGATCGGCGTCTCTTCGGTGTACCAGGTGTTGATTACCGGCATGCTGGTGATCCTCGCGGTCGCCGCAGATAAACTTTCTCATCGTCGCGGTTGATCATCCAGGAGCCAGTCATGTCGACACTTACTTCCGCTTCCGCCGCGATGCCGGTATTACAGGCGAGCGGACTCGTCAAACGCTATGGCAACGTCACCGCGCTCGACGGTTGCGATTTCGAAGTGCTGCCCGGCGAGATTCTCGCCGTGATCGGCGATAACGGCGCGGGCAAATCGTCGTTGATCAAGGCCCTTTCCGGCGCCACCGTGCCAGACGAAGGCGAGATTCTGCTCGACGGCAAGCCGGTCAAATTCCGCAGCCCTCTGGATGCACGCGCTCAAGGTATCGAAACCGTGTATCAGGAACTCGCGGTGGCGCCCGCGATGAGCATTGCCGAAAACCTGTTCCTTGCCCGCGAGTTGCTCAAACCCGGCTGGCGCGGCTCGATCTTCAAGATGATCGACAAGCGCCGCATGCTGGAGGAAGCGACCTCGCATATGAAAGACTTGCAGATCGGCATCCGCTCGATGCGCCAGGCGGTCGAAACCCTCTCAGGCGGACAGCGTCAAGGCGTTGCCGTGGCGCGCAGCGCGGCATTCGCGCGTCACGTGGTGATTCTCGACGAGCCCACCGCCGCACTCGGCGTGAAGGAAGGCAACATGGTGCTCGAACTGATCCGCCGGGTGCGCGACCGCGGTCTGCCGGTGATCCTGATCAGCCACAACATGCCGCACGTGTTCGAAGTTGCCGACCGCATTCACATTCAGCGGCTCGGCCGGCGTGCCGCGCTGGTCAACACCAAAGACGTCCACATGTCGGAGGCTGTCGCGATCATGACGGGCGCGAAGACAGCGGACGTCAAGGCGATTGCATGATCCACGCTTCCTCCTGAGCGGCGGCACTCGACGATGGAAACCACCGGTACCCGCAAGCCCCTCAAACGCACGGTCGGCTCGAATCAGGTCGGCATGCGGCAGTTCAACGAACGGATCGTATTGCAGGCGATCCGCTTGCACGGGCCGCTGCCGAAAGCCGACGTCGGCCGTCTCACGCGCCTGTCGATGCAGACGGTCTCAATGATCGTCGAGCGTCTGATCGACGACGGACTGCTCGAGAAGCAGGCGCGCGTGCGCGGCCGGATCGGTCAGCCGTCGGTGCCGATCGCGTTGCATGCCGAGGGCGCGTACACCATCGGTATCAAGGTGGGACGCCGCAGTCTCGACGTGCTGGCGATGGACTTCGCGGGCCACGTGGTGTGCCGCGATGTATTCGAGTATGCCTATCCCGATCCGCGCACGCTGTTCCCCGCGCTCGAAAGCAAACTGGCGCGCGTGAACCAGACGCTCGGCGCGAAGGCCGGCAAAGTGGTCGGCGTAGGCGTGGCCGCGCCGTTGTGGCTCGGCGGCTGGCGCGACTTTCTCGGCGCGCCGCCCGAAGCGCTGGAGGCGTGGAACGAGATCGACTTGCGCAGCCGTGTGGCGACAATGACGGGCCTGCCTGTCGAGTTCGCCAAGGACACGACCGCCGCCTGCGCCGCCGAACTCGTGATGGGCCAGGGCCGCGGGATTCACAATTTTCTGTATCTGTTCGTCGGCACGTTTATCGGCGGTGGCCTGGTGATCGACGGCCGTTTGCATGGCGGCCCGCATGACAACGCGGGCGCTGTCGGTTCGATTCCGCTCGGGGACGGCAGTGCGCGCAAGCCCGCCCGGCAATTGCTGCATGCGGCATCCGGCTTCGTGCTCGAACAGCTGTTGAGCGATGCGGGCGCGCCTGCTGCCGCCGCGCACGACCATCGTGCGCTGTCGCCGGAATGGTGGCGGCAGACGGAGCAATGGCTCGACACCGCATGCCCCGCGATCGCCAACGCGCTGACCAACGCGGCTGCGCTGCTCGACCTGGAAGCGGTGGTGATCGACGGCGAACTCGACCGGCAACTGGTACGCGAAATCATCCGCCGTACCGAGCGCGTGCTCGATCGTTTCGAGTGGGAAGGCATGGTGCGTCCGCAACTACTGGAAGGCACCATCGGCTCGGACGCGCGCGCGATGGGCGGCGCGATTCTGCCGCTCTACGCGCACTTCGCGCCGGTGCATGAACTGTTTCTGAAGCCGGCGGTGGACGCCGGCTACTAGCCGTCATTGCGCGGCGACCTTCGACGCGGACGCGGTTTTCGCGGGCTGCTCCTGCAGCAACGGCTGCAACACCGGCGCGAGCGACTTCAGCAACTGCACCGATAACGCGCTCGTGAACTCGTAACGGGCCGCATAAGGTTCATGCACCCACGCGGTCAGCGTGCCGTAGAAACGATCCCCGATCGCGAACACGAAAGTCGCGCTGCGATTCACCTTGCGTGACTCGATCAGGCGCGCGCCTTTGGCGAACACGTTAAAGCGCTGATCGCCGGTGCCGGTCTTGCCGTACACCTCGAACGTCTGCCCATTGGGGAACGTCATGCCCTGCGCGAGACGCCTCGCCGTGCCGCCCGTTACGACGTCGCGCAACAGCCCTCTCACCACACCGGTGACTTCCGGCGACAACTGCTGTTGCGGCGCGACTGCCGCGCGCTCGAAATGCGTTTCATACGGCGTGTCTTTCGCGAAGTCGAGTTGCGTGAGGTTTTCGGTCGGCACCTTGTTACCGCCGTTGGCGATCACGCCGATCAGTTGCGCGAGCGCGGCCGGCCGGTCGCCCGACGCGCCGATCGCTGCCGCATACGATGGCGTGAGCGTCGCGAACGGATAGCCGAGCGCTTGCCACGACTTGTCGATCGCGTCGTACGCGCGCAGTTCGACCATCCGCTTGATGCGGCGATCCTGGGTGGCGTGATAGCGCGTCTTGAAGAGCCACGAGTACGTGGACAGACGCACGTCGCGGCTCGCGATCTGAATCTGGTTGAGCGTCGCATCGGGATGCTCGCGCAGATAGTTGACGGTCCACAGTTCGAGCGGATGAACGCTCGAGATGTAGCCGCGGTCGTTCAGATTGAAGCGGTCGATCGCGTACTTGTCGTAAAGGTTCGCGAGATCCACATCGTCCAGCATCGAAGCGGCCGGCGTGTTCTTCAACACGGCGCGCATCTTCGCGTTGAACCACGCATTGGATTCATCCGGCGCGACGCTGCGCAATACCGTCGCCACTTTTGGCGGCGATTTGCGCACGCCGAGCAGCAACAGCGCCAGCTGCTGATTGGGCGTTTTGCCGTGATACTTCGTGTAGAAACGATTCATGTACACGCGGCTTTCCTGATCCGCGAAACGCGTCAGATACATCTTGCGCGTCGCCGGATCGCCGAGCCATTGCGACGACGGCCCGGTGGTCTGAACCATTTCGTAGTGCACGATATCGCGCATCAGGCGCACGAACACCAGATTCACCGAATGCTGGAACGCGCGGTGCACGGTCAGGATGCGGCCGTTGTCGTCGGCTTCGAAATTATTGAAAGTCTGCGCACCGCCGCCCGTGTAGAACGTCTCGCCGGGACTTGCCGAATATTTGCGTTCGACGGCCGCATCGAGCATGGCTTGCAGCGAGCGGTCCGAGGTATGCGACAGGTAATCGAGCGCCCAGTGCGTCAACCGGTCGTTTGGATCGGCTTTGACGGCTTTCAGCTCCGCTGTGCCTAGCGGTGCATAACGCGCATGCAGCTCGGAGACGATTTGCAGGTACGTCACGACGGTGCGCAGTTTTGCGGTCGATCCGAGATTCAGGCGCGCGCCCGAATTGATGTCGAACGGCTGGTTGACGCTATCGGTTTGCACCCGCACGAGGTTCGCGCCATCGCGCCGTTCGTACAGGGTGAAGCTATACGCGATTCGCGACGGATCGTCCGACGCGCGCAGCATTTCATAGCCCACGAGGCCGGCGGCTTGTGCGCCGTCGCGAGTCGCCGCGGCGGCGAGCCGTTCGCTGACCGCCTGCTGCACAGCGTTGTTGAGCGTGCCGGTGGCCTGCAGATCGAGCCGGTCGAGTTCGTAGAAACTCGGGATGCCGAGCGCGGCCAATAGATGCGAGCGCATCGACGTCACGGCTTTGCGCGACACGAACGAATCCGCGTTCTGCGTTCGGGACGCCCGGCGCAATTCCACTTGAGCCGACAGCGCGGCGTCGCGCAGCGGGATCGAGATGACGCCGTTGCTCGCCAGCAGACGCAAATAACTATCCGTCAGGCGTTCGAGTTCGGTATAGCCGTGATTCAGGAAATACGACGGCGCACGTTGCGCGATCATCAGCGACAGCACCTGCCGGAACGCGATGCCTTGCTCGGGGAGATTTTCCAGCGTCGCGGGCGCTTTGAGGATGCGGTTCACGTCATCGAAATCGCGCCCGTACCACGCGGCAAGACCGTCGCCGATACCGTTGATTTCGCCGATACCCGGTTGCGCGGCAAGCGGCACCGAGTTCAGATAGCGCACCACGATCTGTCGGCGCGCGGGCATGGTCTGCGGGCCGTTCAGATACGCACGCACCGAGGCCGAAGCGATTTGTCGCAATTTCTCCGGCGGCGTCGCGGTGCGTCCGCCCGCCGAATGACGGAACTTCTCAATCTGCGTAGCGAGCGTGCTGCCGCCGGGCGTCGACTGATGCCGGTTGAATAGGCGCGCGCCCTGGTCGGCCAGCGCGCGGCTGAAACGTCCCCAGTCGATCGCCGGATTGCGGTTCGGCTGATTCGGGTCGAGCAGGTAGCGGTCTTCGATAAAAAGGAGCGAGTTCACGACAAGCGGCGGAATCGCGTCGAAGTCGTCATACACGCGGCCCGGAAACTGTGCACCAAAGAGCGGCGTGCCGGTGCCGTCGAAGAGTTGCAGCCCGGCCTGATCTTTTTCCGCATAAGGCAGGAACAAACCGTTATCCGCCAGCCACAGCATCCGCTCGGAATCGCGCGCCTGTGACCGGATTTCAAATCCGCGTTCGAGCAGACGCTGCTGGAACGACGGCAGCAAAGCGTAACCGAGGCGGCCGTCGTAGGGACCGTGGTCGGCTAAGGGAAAGCGAATGGAACGACTTGGGCCGTCGGCGACGGAAAAAGCGACGTCGCTCGTCAATTCGGACAGATAGCGCGCCTGCAACCGCGAGGTTTCGATTTCGAGTTGACAAAAGCGTGCCGCTAGCGCCAGCGCAAGCAGAAATGCCGCTGCCAGCCCCCATTTGAACCACTTCCAGACAGGTGCCCTACCTGTCGCGCGAAGCGGAAACCGAACCAGTGGCCGATTCATGACTGCTCCCCGAGGCGGGCGCCACGCTGCAAATCAGGCGCACCTTCCAGCCAGTGTAGCGCGGAACCGAGGCGCGCAATCGGTTCGGATTTACCCGAGAGTGTCGCCGCTACAACACCTTCTCGCGAAGCATGGCGGAGCGCGAGTTGCCATGCGATATTGGGGGTCTTTCACTTGCCGAAAAACCGCTGTTTCAGGCGTTTTTTTGCGTCGCCTCCCGCACCTTCTGTCCACACAACAACTGGATAAACTGCTCCGCCGCCGGCGAAAGCACGCCGCCTTTGCGCGTCACGATGCCGAACGTCTGCGAAGGCGACTTCAGTTTGACCGGCACCATGCGCAGCATTTTTTGCCGGACGAACAACTCGGCGATACCCGTGGGCAACAGCGAGACCAGATCGGCACTGCTTTGCAGTAACGCAACCGTCACAAAGGTGGAGGCGGTTGAAACCGGATTGTCCGGCATGTCGAGGCCGGCCAGATCCATCTCCCGTTCGAGCAACGCGTGCAGCGGCATATGCGACGGATACATCACCCAGCGGTGGCCGGTCAGATCGCGCAAGTTCACTTCCTTCTTCGGCAGCGCCGGATGGCTATAACCGACCACCACCGATAACGGCTCGTCACCGAGCGGCCGATAGTGGTATTTCGACGGATCGGCGGCGACCGCCGCACGGCCGATCACCAGATCGAGGCGGCCATCGTCGAGTTGCAGCAGCATCCGCGCGCTCGTATCTTCCACCACCTCGATCGACAGATTCGGCTGCCCGGCATGCAATTCGTTCAGCGCCGGCACGACCCGCCCGGGAATCGCCCCCATGATCGCGCCGATCGCCAGACGGCCGCCGCGCCCCGAGCGTATTTCGGCGACGTCCTGACACAGCGACGTGAGGTCCGTCGCCAGCAGCCGCGCGTAGCGGATCACGCAATGGCCGAGCTGATTCGGGATCATGCCGTTCTTCGAGCGCTCGAAGAGCGGCGCCTCCAGCATCGATTCCAGTTCCTGCAGCGCCTTGCTGGCGGCAGATTGCGTCATCGACATCGCGCCGGCGGCTTTGTGCAGCGACTTGTGGTCGTCGAGCGCGATCAGCATTTGCAGCTGCTTCATGCGCAATCGCGACAGCAATACGTTCAGGGTGTCTTTCATGGGAGCGGCGCGCTTCGAGGAGGCAGCGAGGTGAGTCGCAAAAGCGATCACAAGATGGAAACAATTCAATATACAGCTTTGCGATCCCCGCCGTATAGTCAACGCCGGAGACATTCAACACACCCTCGCTTCACGGCCTTCCCTCAACCTTCGTTCATACCGGCCATCATGACAAACGCATCCAGCCAAGCCCCTCTGCGCGGCGTGTTCCCCGTCGCCCCGACCATCTTCGACGACGCCGGCCGTCTCGACCTCGAAGGCCAGAAACGCTGCATCGATTTCATGATCGACGCGGGCTCCAACGGCCTGTGCATTCTGGCGAACTTCTCGGAACAGTTCGCGCTCTCCGACGACGAACGCAACACGCTGATGCACGCGGTGCTCGAGCATGTCGCGGGTCGCGTGCCGGTGATCGTCACGACCACGCATTTCAGCTCGCACCTGTGCGCCGAACGCAGCCGCAACGCCCAGGCGGCCGGCGCCGCGATGGTGATGATCATGCCGCCGTATCACGGCGCGACGATCCGCATCGGCGAGCGTGGGATCTATGAGTTTTATCGCGTGGTATCCGACGCGATCGGGATTCCGATCATGATCCAGGACGCACCGGTCAGCGGCACGGCGCTCTCTGCTGCGTTCCTCGCCCGGATGGCGCGCGAACTGCAAAACGTGTCGTACTTCAAGATCGAAGTGCCGCAAGCGGCGAACAAGCTACGCGAGCTGATCGAACTGGGCGGCGATGCAATCGCCGGTCCGTGGGACGGTGAAGAAGCGATCACCTTGATGGCCGATCTCGATGCGGGCGCAACCGGTTCGATGACCGGCGGCGGCTATGCCGACGGCATCCGTCTGATCGTCGACGCCTACGCCGCGGGCGATACCGAAGCAGCCGCCGCGCACTATCAGCAATGGCTGCCGCTCATCAACTACGAAAACCGCCAGGGCGGTCTCGCGTCGTGCAAAGCGTTGATGAAGGAAGGCGGCATCATCCGCTCGGACGCGGTGCGCCATCCATTGCCGTCGATGCATCCGGCCACCCGTGAAGGCTTGCTGAAGGTCGCGCGCCGGCTCGATCCGCTGGTGTTGCGCTGGGGCAAGTAACGGACAACGGTGTGTGATCGGCCGGCATTCGCTGTATGCGGATGCCGGCGATTGTTTTATCGCCGGTTTTATCCATGCGCCGCACCTTCTATTCACGCGCAGAGGCTGGACGTGGGCGTGAGATTGCCGCTACCCTAGTGGTGTGCGTCAAACGGATTGCATCTTATTCAGCTTGGCGCGGGCGCGCGTGACTTTCGCCAGGATGTCGGAGGCCTTAGCCGTCCAGATGAACGGTTTTGGATCACGATTGTGCTTTTCGATGTACTGCTCGATCGTGCTGATCAACTCAGGTACCGAGCGCAAGACCGCACGTCGCAACTGATTCTCTGACAAGTCACGAAAGAAGCGTTCGACCATGTTGAGCCAGGAGGCGCTGGTGGGCGTGAAATGCATGTGGAATCGCGGATGCTTGGCCAGCCACGCCTTGACCTCGGGATGCTTATGAGTTGCATAGTTGTCGGCGATCAAATGCAGTTCCTTGCCCTTGGGCGTATTGCGATCGATCTTGCGCAAGAAGCTCAGCCATTCCTGGTGACGATGTTTTGTCTGGCACTGGCTAATGACACTCCCATCGAGCGTGTTCATCGCGGCAAACAGCGTCGTCACACCATTGCGCTTGTAATCGTGCGTCATCGTTTGGGCGCGACCACGCTTGAGCGGCAATCCCGGCTGGGTCCGGTCAAGCGCCTGGATCTGGCTCTTCTCATCGCAGCACAAGACCAATGCGTGCGCCGGGGGATCGAGATACAGCCCAACGATGTCCTCGAGTTTCTCGACGAAGTGCTTGTCGTTCGATACCTTGAAGCTCTCTATCCGATGCGGCTTGAGGCCATGCGCCTGCCAAATACGCCGCACGCTCGCCGCACTGACGCCGGCCACCGCAGCCATGCTGCGCGTGCTCCAATGCGTCGCGTTATCCGGACGCTGCTGCGTCGTCAGCGTCACGATGCTCTTGACCTTGCGGGCGGTGATCTTCGGCTTGCGCCCGGGTCGCGTCTCATCCCGCTCGATTCCGGTCACACCGTCAGCGATAAAGCGACCGCGCCAGCGTGCCACCGTGCCTCGCCAGATACCAAGCTGCGCACCGATCTCCTTGTCCGTCTGGCCCTGCGCGGCGAGCAAAATCATCTTGGCACGCTCGGCCAGTCGAACCGGAACCCTCCGACCCGTAGCCCATGTCTCTAACTGTTTGCGCTGTGCTTCGCTCAGCTCAACTTGCGCCGCGATTCTCATGAGTTCTCCCTCCAGGTAATAAAGGAGACTCGCAAATCGCAATTAAGTTGCATTATTTGTGACGCACTACACTAGTCGGATGCAAAGCTATTACGAAGCCACCGTTACCCGCCCCGAACGTGCTCCGCTGTCCGGCCGCCACAGCGCCGATGTGTGCATTATCGGCGGCGGGCTGGCGGGTTTGTCGACCGCGCTGGGACTCGCCGAGCGCGGCGTCGCTGATGTGGTCGTGCTCGAGGCCCAGCAAGTGGGCTTCGGCGCATCGGGACGCAACGGCGGATTCGTGTTCGGCGGCTATAGCCTCGATTGCGCCGATCTGCTGAAAACCCTGGGGCCGGCCCGCGCACGCGAACTCTATACGCTGACCACCGACGCCGTCGAGCTGATGCGTCAGCGCATCCGGCGCTACGGCATCGATTGCGACGCGACCTATGCCGGCGTGATCCTCGCCAACTGGTTCGACGAACCCGCGCGGCTCGACACACAGCGGCGCCTGATGCAGGAATCGTTCGGCGTCGAGTGGGCGCCCGTGCCAGCTGCGCGACTTGCCCAGCAACTGAAAACGAGCCGTTATCACGGCGGCCTGCTCGAGCACAACGCGTTCCATTTTCATCCGTTGAAATACGTACTCGGTATCGCCGCGGCGGCGGACGACGCAGGCGTGCAGATCCACGAGAACTCGCCCGTCGTGCGTTTGCAGCGCGAGGGCGCCGGCTTTATCGTGCACACGCCGCACGGCGCGATCGAAGCGCGGCACGTCGTGATGGCGGGCGGCGGCTATGCGCGCAACGTCTACGCGAAAGTGGAGCGCGCGGTGCTGCCGATCGCCACCTACGTGATGGCCACCGAACCGCTCGGCGCGCGCCTGAAAGACGCGCTCGATACATCCGCCGCCGTCTACGACACGCGCTTCGCCTTCGACTATTACCGCCCGCTGCCCGACACGCGCATCCTGTGGGGCGGCCGTATCTCGGTACGCGAGCGCGCGCCGGAGGTCATCGCGCGCCTGCTGAGACGCGATCTGCTGAAGGTCTATCCGCAGTTGCACGACGTGCGTATCGAGCACGCCTGGGGCGGCCTGATGAGCTACGCACGGCACAAGATGCCGCAAATCGGCCGCAGTGCGGACGGCGTCTGGTACGCGGTCGGTTTCGGCGGTCACGGCATGGCGCCGACCACCGTCTCCGGCGAATTGCTGGCGGCGGCTATCTCCGGTGAACGCCCGGTGCCCGAAGCATTCGCGGCGTTCGGTTTGACGCGCGCGTACGGCGCGCTCGGTCTGGCAGCCGCGCAACTGACCTACACCACCATGCAAACACGCGACGCGCTCGCCGCCCGGCGCCGTGCACCTCGCCCACCGCTGTGATGCTGCTCCGCACGCCGCCGCCTATGCCGCCGCTTATGCCCGAAACCCGCTCCGGGCGTCGTTTTCGACATGCTAGAATGCGCCGTCACTGCCGCTCGAATACACAATGAAAAAGGGAAGCAAGGCCGCCGAGCCTGATACCAACGGCATCCCGTCCGACGCCCGGCGTAGCGATGCCCGTCGCAAGTACGATCCCGAACAGACGAAGCGCAACATTCTCGAAGTCGCGACCCAGGAGTTCTCCGCGATGGGGCTCACGGGTGCGCGCGTCGACGCGATCGCGGAGCGCACGAACACCACCAAGCGCATGCTGTACTACTACTTCGGCAGCAAGGAAGGGTTGTATCAGGCAGTGCTGGAAAAAGTGTACGGCGACATTCGCGCGCTCGAACAGGATCTGCACGTCAGCGAACTCGACCCGGTCGAGGGCATGCGCGCGCTGGTGGAGTTCACATTCGACTATCACGACCGCCAGCGCGACTTCGTGCGCCTCGTGACGATCGAAAACATTCACGGCGCGAAGTACGTCGAGCAGGTGAAGTCCTTCAAAGGCCGCAACGTCACCGTCATCCACACGATCGAGGATCTGCTCCAACGCGGTATCGCGGCAGGACAGTTTCGCAGCGACGTCGATGCGATCGACCTGCATCTGCTGATCAGCTCGCTGTGCTTTCACCGCATCGGCAATCGCCATACCTTCGGCACGGCGTTCGGCCGCGATCCGTCGCATCCGCGTTTGCGCGCACGGCATCGCGCGATGATCGTCGATGCCGTGCTGCGCTTCGTGCGCAAGGAAGACTGAAATCAAGAAAGGGACGCGGCAAGCCGCGTCCCTTCAGTTTCCACATCGATTTCCAGCGCTTCAGGCGCCGCTCAATCCGCCAGCACGATCCGCTTGATATCGCCGACGATAAAGATGTACGACAGCGCGCCGATCAACGCGATCGCGCCGATGAACACCAGCGCGCCGACAAACGAGCCGGTTGCCGCGACGATGAATCCCACCACCAGCGGCGTCACGATGCCGGCCAGATTGGCCGCGAAGTTGAAGATGCCGCCGGTCACGCCGAGCAGGCCGTCGGGTGCGATGTCCGACACCAGCGTCCAGCCAAGCGCGGCCATACCCTGCGCAAAAAACGCCACCGACAGAATCGCGATCACCGCCACGTTGCTCTCGACATAGTTGGCGAGAACGATCGTCGAGGCGAGCAGCAGGCCGGCGATGATCGGCAGCTTGCGCGCCACGTTCGGCGACTTGCCGCGCCGCAGGAGCCAGTCGGAGAAAATCCCGCCGAACATCACGCCGATCGACGCCGCAATGAACGGCATGATCGCGAAGAAGCCGATCTTCAGCCACGCCATATGGCGCTCGGTGGCGAGATACGTCGGAAACCAGGTGAGGAAGAACACCAGCGTCGAGTTGCCGGCGAACTGGCCGAGACAGATGCCGGTCAGCTGACGATGCTTGAGCAGGCGGCCGATGGTGCGCCATTCGAAACCGCTCTTGCCCGCCGCGGCCGAAGCGGCAGAGACACCAGAGGCACCGGCATCCTTCTTCCGATGCGTCAAACCGCCACCCGCTTCGATATAGTCGAGCTCCGCCTGATTGGCCGACGGATGATCGCGCGGCTCGCGATAGAACGCCCACCAGATGAAGCCGAATACGATGCCCACGCCGCCCACCACGAAAAACAGCGAACGCCAGCCGAACGCGCCCATCAGCGCGAACAGGAACGGGCTGAAAAACGCCAGGCCGATATATTCGCCGACGGTGTAGGTGCCGGTTGCCATCGCGCGTTCGCTTTGCGGGAACCACGTCGCCACGACCCGGCTATTGGTCGGAAAACACGGCGCTTCCGACACGCCGAGACCGAGCCGGAACACGAACAGCGCGCCGATGCCATGCACCAGCCCTTGTGCCAGCGTGCACAGCGACCAGAACGTCATCGACAGAAAATACGTGAGCTTGCTGCCGAAGCGATCGAGAAACAGCCCGCCCGGAATCTGCGAGGCCACGTAGCTCCACGAGAACACGGAGAACAACAACCCCATCAGTGCGGCGTTGATGCCGAGCTCCCTGGTCAACTGCGGCGCCGCGATGCCGAGCACCGTGCGATCCAGATAATTGATCATGGTGCCGACCGCCAGCAGCGTGAGTATCTGAAAGCGGGCTTTCGAACGGCGCGTCGTGCTGAGCACGGCATCGCCTGGCAGCGTTGCGTCGGCGGGGTTGGAATGGATCGGTTGGGGCATGTCTTCTCCAGGTTTCTCTGATCGTTTCTGATCTTCTTGTACGTTGCGTTGCTTGTACGTTGCTCGTGCGCTGGATGCGTGTGTGTGAACTAGCCTTCCAGCAACGACTGGAAATGCGCATACACGCGCTCGGCGTCCGGTTCCAGTCCGGTGAAAATGCGCATTGCGTCGACCGCCTGATAGACCGCCATGCCGCCGCCGCTCAGCGTGCGGCAGCCGAGCGCTTCGGCAGCCTGCAACAACGCCGTGCGAATCGGGAAATAAACGACGTCGGCGACCCACAAGTCGCGGTGCAGCAATTCGACCGGCAACGGCAAGCCGGGCAATTTCGCCATCCCGGTAGGCGTTGCGTGAATCAGGCCGGTGGCGGCTTTGAGCGACTCGGCAAGCGAGCCGCCGGCGCTCACGGTCGACGCGGGAAAGCGTTTTTGCAATTCCGCGGCGAGCGAGGCGGCGCGCGCGGCATCCACATCGAACAGCGTGAGCGTTTTCGTGCCCATCGTCAGCGCGGCATGGGCGACCGCCGCGCCGGCACCGCCCGCGCCCAGCTGGACAACGCGCTCCAGCGACACACCCGGCAAACCGCGCTGAAACGCGCGGGCGAAACCGGACCAGTCCGTGTTGTGGCCGATGCATTTGCCGTCCTTGAGCAACACCGTGTTCACGGCGCCGAGCGCGCGCGCGTCGTCGGACAGTTCGTCGAGCAGCGGGATGACGCTCTGCTTGCACGGGTACGTGACGTTCAGGCCGTTAAAGCCCATCCGTTCAGCCGCAACGAGCAGATCGGGGAGCGCGGTGGCGTCGAGCTTCAATGCTTCCAGATCGATGCGCCGGTAGACATAGTGCAAGCCGAGCCGGCTGCCCTCTTCCTCATGCATCGCGGGGCTCAGCGAGCCGCCGATGCCTGAACCGATCAAGCCGACAAGATAAGACTTCGCGTTCATTTAGCCGCCCTATTCTTAAGAATGGTCGCCATCCGTTCCAGCGCGAGCACGTAACCTTGCGTACCGCAGCCGATGATGACAGCCTCGGCCACCGCCGATACGAACGAGTGATGCCGGAACGCTTCGCGCCGATGCACGTTGGAAATATGCACTTCGATTACGGGTTTTTCGATCGCGGAGAGCGCATCGGCGATCGCCACCGACGTATGCGTGTAAGCAGCCGGATTGATCACGATGCCGTCGACCTTGGTGCGCGCCGCATGCAGCCAGTCGATCAGCTGATGCTCGGCGTTCGACTGGCAGAAGTCGATCGACAGGTCGAGCCGCTCGCCCGCCTCGCGGCAAAGTCTCGCGACGTCATCGAGTGTTTCCGAGCCGTAGATGGCCGGCTCGCGCGTGCCCAGCAGATTGAGATTCGGCCCGTTGAGGACCAGCACTGATGCAAAGCTCATGACAACTACTCCTGCAAAGTAACGCATAAAGCGGACCATGAAGCGGGCCACCGGGTGGACCCAGGAAACACGCCGCTTTTTTGTAACGTGAGTGCAGTGTGCGCGCATTGGCGGCATCCGTCATTCGGGGTTTGCTCTAATTTGTACGATCTAGTTAGTTTGTATAGACTTGCAAAAAATTGGGCTAAAGTGGGCCATTGCGGCCTGCTTCTTACCTGCACAAGGTAACGAAATAGATCATTTTGCGCATCGCAACATGATCGGTGCCAGCCACGCAGACACTGCCGCAGACGCTTGTCCGCGCCCTTTTCAGCAGCCGTTTCACCGTTTTTTGCAGGAGCCGTTCATGCAACGTTCGATTGCCACCGTGTCGATCAGCGGAACCCTGGTCGAGAAGCTAACCGCGATTCAGGCGGCGGGTTTCGAAGGCGTCGAGATCTTCGAGAACGACCTGCTGTATTTCGACGGCTCGCCCGCCGATGTGCGACGCATTGCCGACGGTCTCGGGCTGAAAATCATGCTGTTCCAGCCGTTCCGCGATTTCGACGGCGTGAGCGCGGAACGCCTCGCGCGCAATCTCGATCGGGCGAAGCGCAAGTTCGACGTGATGCACGAACTGGGCACGGACCGCATTCTGGTGTGCAGCAACGTGTCGCCCGACACCCTTTGCGACGACGCGCTGATGATCGATCAGCTAGGCGCGTTGGCCCGCGCGGCCGAAGCAGCCGGCGTGATCGCCGGTTATGAAGCGCTGGCGTGGGGCAAACATGTGAAGACGTACCGGCACGCGTGGAAGCTCGTCAACGCGGTCGATCATCCGAACCTCGGGCTCGTGCTCGACAGCTTTCACACACTGTCGCTGAGCGATTCGGTGGAGGCGATCGCCGACATCCCGGGCGATCGCATCGCTTTCGTGCAGATCGCCGATGCGCCGAAGCTGGCTATGGACGTGCTCGAATGGAGCCGCCACTACCGCTGCTTTCCGGGCCAGGGCGACTTCGATCTGGCGGGCTTTACCGCGCAGGTCGTCAAAACCGGCTACCAGGGGCCGCTTTCGCTCGAAATTTTCAACGACGGTTTTCGCGCCGCGCCGACCACGATTACCGCCGCGGACGGCCACCGCTCCCTGCTGTTCCTCGAGGAGCAAACCCGGGCGCTGCTCGAATCCGCGCAGCAGCCGGTCGGGCAGCTTTATCAGTCGCCCGACGCGCCCGCGCACGTCGGTTATCAGTTCCTCGAATTCGCCGTCGACCACACGACCCGCGCACAACTCGTCGACTGGCTCGGCAAGCTGCGTTTTCGCCAGGCCGGCCGGCATCGCTCGAAAGATGTGACGCTGTATCAGCACGGTGCGGCATCGATCGTGCTGAACGCCGAACCCGATTCGTTCGCCAACGCGTTCTTCCAGCAGCATGGTTTGTCGCTGTGCGCGTCGGCCTTTCGCGTCGACGATGCAAACCAGGCGTTCGAGCGCGCCGCCGGCTTCGGTTACGCGCCGTTCTCCGGCCAGATCGGCCCGAACGAGCGCGTATTGCCCGCCGTGCAGGCGCCCGACGGCAGCCTGAACTATTTCGTCGACGAAGCGCCGGACCAGCCCACGCTGTTCGAAGCCGATTTCGTCCTCACCGACGTCAACGGCCCGAGCGAAGTGGGTCCGCTCACCCGCATCGACCATGTCTGCCTGTCGGTGCCGGCCAATTCGCTGGATACGTGGGTGCTGTTTCTGAGAACCGCCTTCGGTTTCGAAGCCGAACCCGGCGTGCTGGTGCCGGATCCTTACGGGCTGGTGCGCAGCCGCGCGCTGCGCAGCCACGACGGTTCGGTGCGCATCGCGCTGAACGCGTCAGTGGACCGTCACACGGCGGTGGCCGAGGCGCTGCACACCTATCACGGCTCCGGGCTGAACCACGTCGCGTTCAGCACGGGCGACATCTTCAGCGCGATCCCCGAATTCGTCGCCGACGGCGTGCCGGTTCTGCGTATCCCGCGCAATTACTACGACGACCTCGCCGCCCGCTATGCGCTGCCGGACGAGACGCTGGACGCGCTGCGCGCCCACAACATCCTGTACGACCGCGACGAACGCGGCGGCGAATTCTTCCACGCTTACACCGAACTGCTCGACCAGCGCTTTTTCCTCGAAATCGTCGAACGGCGCGGCGGCTACGACGGCTATGGCGCGGCCAATGCGGCCGTGCGCCTTGCGGCGCAGGCGCAGCGCCGCAAGTAGGCGATCAACCGGCGCGCCAGGCAGATCGCGGCGCCGGCTCGGGTGAGCCCGCCGCATCGATATAATGGCGGTTGATCCGCGGTCCGGTGCAACGCGGCGGCGCCTTCGGTTGGGCGCCGTGCCACAGCCAGCCGGACCGAAACGCCAGGAGAGATATGAAGAAGTTTGCCGTAGTCCTGTCAGTTCCACTGCTGCTTAGCGCTTGCGCGTACTTTCAGAAGAACCCGGATGCCGGCGAGCCCGTCACCGACAGCACGACCCAACGCTCGGTCAACGACGTGGTGGCCTGCCTGACGCAAGTGGCGACCCGCCACAACGCCGCTTTCAAGTCGACGGCGATCCCGCAGGGTCAGATGCTCGACTTCGGCGATTCGAATATCGTCAAGGTGCGCAGCGACAATGGCGCGACCACTTACCGCTTTTACGCGGGCAATCGCCATGTCGGCAATTTGTGGATCGAGTCGGCCAGCAAAACCTGCGCGCCGTGAGGTAAGAATCGGCAAGTGTAACGATCGGTAACTTGTTCCGACGCAATCATAGTGTCACGGTGTTACAGGACAATGCAGCCTTAAGAATCGTTTAAGGCTTCATCCGCATGATCCGTCCGACACTATCCCGTAAAAGGTGCGTTCAATGAACCAGCCCGATCACAACACGAACGACACGCAGGCTCCGGCTCGGCGGCCCACCATTTTGCGCCGCCTGCTGAGCCACCACGAACTGGCGACGCTGCTACTATTGCTGCACGCGCCGATTGACGCTTCCGCGAAACCCGAGATTCCGCAGCTTCACGAAGCCGGTCTGATCGAAACGGTATCCGGCGATGCCGGCTCGTCGCATATCCGCTTGACGCCTGAGGGCAATGCCGTGCTGCGTGGGCTCGGGGTGAAGTAAGACTTTACGCCTGCCACACGCCGTACCCCGCTTCGCGTAGCCCAATCGCCAATTCCACTTCCATATCCTGTGCGCCGCTGTAAGGCATTGGATTGAACACTTCATACAGTTCGGGCACGAGGCGCAGGCCGTAATCGCGCACATAGCGATTTGCCTGAATGCCGGCCTTATGCCGGTCGAACCTCAGATCCGGGTCCAGCCCCGTCATTCCCACATACACCCAAGGCTTGTCGAACCGGTAGTCCGGATTCGCGCGGCGAAAGCGCGCCTCGTTCCAGACCTTGTCGTCCAGCAGGACGACGTAGACGTAGTAGTGATGCTTGCGACGAACCATGTACCGCGGCTCAGCTTCGCGCGGTTCCGTGCAGCAGCATCCGGTACTCGGTCGGCGTCACGCCGACGGTCGCCTTGAATTGCCGCGTAAAAGCGCTATGGTCGGTGTAGCCGCAGAGCGCGGCGACGTCGGTGACCTTGTCGTGTGAAACCAGCAGCGCGGTGGCGGCGTCGAGACGTGTTTTCAGCAGCACCTGGCGCGGCGTCAAATGAAACACTTTGTGAAAGTAGCGCTCCAGTTGCGCCACCGACATATCCGCCATCGCCGCAAGCTGTTTCAGATTCAACGGCTGCACGTAGTTTTCCTGGATCGACTGCACCACCGCGGCGAGTCGGCTGTACGCGGGATGACTGCCCTCGTCCGCTTTCAGGTCGCGCGAAATGCCGGCGAGGCCGACCACCTTGCCCGCCGCATCGCGCAACGGCTGTTTGCAGGTCAGACACCAGCCAGGCTGGCGGCCCGGATAAAGGTGCAGTTCCAGCTGGTCGATCATCTGGTTGCCGACGTTGATGATCGCCTTGTCCTGCGCGGTGTAGATGCGGCCGAAGCGGCGCGGAAACACGTCCTCGGCGGTCTTGCCGAGCAGCGCGGCTTTTTCCTTGTAGCCGCAGCGCGAAGCCAGCGTGCGATTGACCAGCGCATAGCGCGCCTGCGCGTCCTTGACGAAGAACACGACGTCCGGCATCGCGTCGAACACCGGCTCGAGCAGCGTGAAATGCGACAGCATGCCGGACAGCGTTGCGTCGTCGGCTTCGAGCGGATGAGCCAGCGTGTTCATCGTGCGTGTCCCGTTTTGTGCCTTGTTGCCTTTTGTGCCGGTTGTCCGTGCATCTGGGCGGTTGGCCTGTGCAGTCGATTATAGGGCCAGGCGGCGGGTGACAATATCCGCCCCGAGGGATGTCCCCATGGGGGACTTGTCCTTTGGAGCGGACGTCATCCAGACGGCGGCGGCTCGGCACTCACCGCCATCAGTGTGCCGATTTGCGCTGGGCTGAACGGCGGGCGTGGCGCGGCGGCTTGCCAGCCGAAATACAGGCTCGCCGCCGTACTGCAAATTCTTCCCTGGCACGCCCCCATGCCGCAGCGGGTATGCCGCTTGGCCTCGCGCCAGTTCGGATAGGCGCGCACTTCGCCGATGCTCACGTCTTCGCAGCGGCAGAGCAACGTGGTGTCGGCGGGCATGGCGCGCGCGGCGTCCTGCAATGCAAATGCCGCCTCGACGCGCTTTCCGAAACGTCGCCATCGCGCACGTTCGGTACATTGCGTGTGCAGCTCGGCGCGGCTTCCGGTGGTGTGGCTCGCCACGAGGCCCGCGATCTCGCCTTCCGCGCGCGCCAGCTCCGCGCCGCCGATACCCGTGCATTCGCCGGCGGCCAGCACGTTGTGGATCGAAGTCCGCTGCTCGCTGTCGACGACGATCTCGCCCGCAGCGCCGATCTCGCACCCTAGCGCTTGCGCCAGCGTGATATTCGGCACGAGTCCATAGCCGCACGCGACGCGGTCGCAATCCAGCGTCACGTCGCGTTCGCCGCGCCGGATCGTCACGCGTTCGACGCGGCCGTCGCCCTGTGCCTCCCGCACGACGCTGCTGGTCCAGTAACGCAAGCCCGCAAAACCGCGCGTCAAGCGAGCGGCTTGCCACAACTTCGCGGGCTCGGCGAACAGCGACGCGCCGAAGCGCGCGACCTTCGCCGCCGATGCCTGTTCGACCACAGCCACCACGTGCGCCCCGGCGGCGCGCGCGCTGGCTAGCGCGGCAAGCAGCAACGGACCGCTGCCGGCGATCACGATCCGTTCGCCGCGCACCGGCATGCCGCCTTTGATGAGCGCCTGCAGCGCGCCCGCGCCGGTCACGCCGGGCAGCGTCCAGCCGGCGAACGGCAACAGGCGCTCGCGTGCGCCGGTCGCCAGGATCAACCGCTCATAGGTGACGCACACACCGCCGTGCCCGGCCGATTCGAGCAGCAAACCGCGTGGGGCCAACGGCGCGATCACGCGGGTCGAAGGCAATAGCGTGACGTTGCCTTGCCTGTGCAAGGCAGCGAGCAATGTGTGTAGCGGCGCTTGCGGCGCATGTCCGGGCCCCTGTCGCCAGATCTGCCCGCCCGCGCGCGGATTGTCGTCGAGGACCGCGACCGACGCGCCCTCGCGCGCCGCCGCACGTGCGGCATTCAACCCAGCTGGACCGGCACCGACGACGACAATATCGAAGTGCTGTTTCATCGCGCGCCCATGAAGCCCATGAAGCCCGTCATGCCGGTGTGCACGGTTTGCCCGTCGCGGCAAAGCGTCTGGCACGCCAGCGCGTGCTGCCGGCCGTCGATCGTGACGCGGCATTCCTGGCACACGCCCATGCCGCACAGCGCGGCGCGCGGCTCGCCGCCGACCGAGGTCCGCGTGCCGCGTATTCCGGCCAAGACGAGCGCGGCGGCGACGGTCGTGCCGGCTTCGACGTCGATAGTTCTATCATCGATCGTCAAGCGAACGCGCGCGCCGCCGGCCATCATCGAGTTAGACATGACAGTCCCGTTCGGTGAATCGCGCCGGCAGATACGGCTCGACAGGAATGGGCGCGACGCTCGCCGTGATTTGCGCGGCGAGCAGCCTGGCGGTGGCGAGCGACGTCGTCACACCCAGCCCCTCGTGGCCGACGGCCAGCCAGACGCCGGGCGCGCGATCGCCGGCCGGACCGATCAGCGGCAAACCATCCGGCGACGCCGCGCGAAAGCCGGTCCACGCGCGAATGCCATTGAGCGTCGGCAGTACCGGCAGATAGCGCGCGGCACGTTGCAGCATTTGCGCGAGCACCGGCATCTCGACAGCGGGATCGGTGGTATCGAACTGGCGAGACGAGCCGATCAGCAATTGGCCGGTAGGCCGCGGTTGCGCATTGAACGCCACCGACGTGCCGCTCGCATGATGCGCGCTCTTGATGTACCCGAGTTCGAGCAGCTGATGACGAATCAGCGCGGGATAGCGGTCGGTAATCAGCAGATGGCCCTTCTTCGCTTGCAACGGCAGCCATGGCGCGAGCCGCTGTGCGCCGAGACCATTGGCGACGATCACGTGCGCCGCGCTCGCGCGCTCGCCATCGGCGAGAGTCACACGATGCACGCCGATCGCGGTGACTTGCGCCCCCCGCCGCACACGGATATTCGCCGCGCCCGGCGATTGCGTCAGCAGCCACTGCGCGACCGTCGGCGCATACACGATGCTGTCGTGCCCGATCCGCAAACCGCCTGCCATCGACCCCGCCAGCGCCGGCTCACACTCGCGCAACGCAGCCGCGCCGAGCAGTTCCGCGGCGACACCCTGTGCGGCGAACACGGCCTGCATCGCGCATGCGGCTTGCCATTCCTCGTCGTCCGCTGCGACCCACAGCGTGCCGCAGCGCGCGAACGCATCGCAAGGACGCAACTGCGGCGCCAGTTCCAGCCACAACTCGCGCGAATAGCGGCTCAGCGCGAATTCCGCCGGCGAGTCGTTCATCACGACGATATGGCCCATGCCCGCCGCGGTCGCGCCGCCGCCGATGCCCTGCTCGTCCAGCACTTCGACCCGCATGCCGCACGCCGCCAGTTCCGCCGCGCAGGCCGCGCCGACAATGCCAGCCCCGACGATCACCGCGTCCGCTGTCATGCCGTGCGGATGCCCCATGCGAACGGATCGCGCGCGTCGAAACACAGGCGTCCTTCGGCCATGATGTGCGCGTGGCCAGTGATGGTCGGAATCACCGAAACGCCATCGCCGGCGTGGTGATAGCTTGCCTCGAACACGCTGCCGATGATGCTTTCCTGGCGCCACACCGCACCTTCGGCCAGCTTGCCGTCGGCGGCGAGGCAGGCAACTTTCGCGCTCGTGCCGGTGCCGCACGGCGAGCGGTCGTACGCGTTGCCCGGACACAGCACGAAGCTGCGGCTGTCGAAGCCGTCGCGCGAGCCGGGCCCGAAGAGTTCAACGTGGTCGATCAACGCACCATCCGCGCCCGTGATGCGCTGCGCGATCAAGGCGTCGCGAATCGCCGCGCTGAATGCAGTCAATTCACCGATGTGCGCGGCTTCCAGCGCGCGCCCATGTTCGGCGACAAGGAAAAACCAGTTACCGCCCCATCCAATGTCGCCGCTCAGCGTGCCGTAGCCCGGCACATCCACCTGTACGCCTTTGCGGTAGCGATAAGCCGGCACGTTGCGCACGGCAACACTACCGTCCTCGTTGAGCGTCGCTTCGACAACGCCGACCGGCGTCTCGATCCGATGGCGCCCTGGCCCGATCCGTCCCATGTGCGCAAGGGAGACGACAAGGCCGATCGTGCCGTGTCCGCACATGCCGAGATAGCCGACGTTGTTAAAGAAGATCACGCCCGCCGCGCACGCCGGGTCGTCGGGCTCGCACAGCAGCGCGCCGACCACCACGTCGGAGCCGCGCGGTTCGGTGACGATGCCCGCGCGCCAGTCGTCGAAACGCGTGCGCAACACGTCGAGGCGTTGCGCCAGCGTGCCGCCGCCGAGATCCGGCCCACCCGACACCACCAGGCGGGTCGGTTCACCGCCGGTGTGCGAGTCGATGATTTTCAAGGTTTTCATGACGTCCATGGTAGGAATGCCGGGCTGGCAAGTCTTGGTGTGCGTGCGCGTGGATTGTGACGATTTCGGCATAGCCTGCCAGCACGCTTTGCAGCACGCTGCGCTGTTGAAACTGACTCGGGCGGCGTCGGGATCGCTCGCGTACAGTGGCAGCGCGAAGCACGTTGGCCACTCCATTCCCGCGACCTCGCCGCATGCGCGGTTCTATCTTGAAACATCCGCCAAACTTCAACCGTTGGGCCTGAATGCACAATTACTATGCTGAAATCGTCATTCATCACGCGGCAATCGCGCAAGACGGCGGCAATTTCCCTGCTTACACTGCGCTTCGACTCATCACATTCAGGAGAGCAGTCGTGGCGCATATCTGGGAAGGTGTATTGCCCGCAGTCACTACCAAATTCAACGCGGATTTCAGCATAGATCGTGCATGGACCGGCAAGAATATCGATGCGCAGATCGAGGCGGGGGTGGACGGCATCATCGTGTGCGGATCGCTCGGCGAGGCGTCGACGCTCTCGCTGGACGAGAAGCTGCAAGTGCTCGACATCGCCGTCGAAACCGCGCGCGGCCGCGTCCCGGTTCTGCTGACGATCGCCGAAAACAGCACGCTCGACGCCTGCCGTCAGGCCGAAGCCGGCAGCCGGCGAGGCGCGGCCGGTTTCATGGTGTTGCCGGGGCTGCGTTATCTGTCCGACCGGCGCGAGACGCTGTATCACTTCCGCAGCGTCGCCGATGCCAGCGCACTGCCGCTGATGATTTACAACAATCCGCTCGCATATGGCGTCGACATGACGCCGGAGATGTTCGCCGAAATCGCCGACGAAAAGAAAATCGTCGCGATCAAGGAATCATGCGGCGACGTGCGGCGCGTGACCGATCTGATCAACGTGGTCGGCGACCGTTTCGCGATTCTGTGCGGCGTCGATAACCTGGCGATGGAAGCGATACTGATGGGCGCGCACGGCTGGGTGGCCGGTCTCGTGTGCGCATTTCCGCGCGAGACGGTAGTGATCTACCAGTTGCTGAAGGCAGGCCGCCTTGAAGAAGCCCGCGCCATCTATCGCTGGTTCGCGCCCTTGCTCGCGCTCGACGTGTCGCCGAAGCTGGTGCAGAACATCAAGCTGGCCGAGGCGATCGTCGGACTCGGCACGGAACCGGTGCGGCCGCCGCGCCTGCCGCTGATCGGCGACGAACGCGAGGCTGTGGAAGCGCTGATCCGCCGGTCGCTCGAGACGCGTCCGGCGTTGCCGTCGCTTTGAGGTGTCCAGCGGCAAGGTGGTGAGGGTTGCCGGCTACGTGAGCGGCGCGCAACGCCGGCACGGGCCGTCATAAGCTCAGGCAGCCTGCTGCTGCGCGTCGGCCTCGTCTTGCGGCATATGCAGCAGCCGATAGCCGCTCTTGTACACCGGTTGCAGGCGGAAGTCGTTTTGCGGCTCGATTTCGAGCAACAGACGCAAACGCGATACGTGGCTGTCGATCGTGCGCGTGAACTCGCGGAATTCGCGGCCCCACACCATCGCGAAAATATGATCGCGCGACATCACGCGGCCGATATTGGAAAAGAACAGCGACGCCAACCGGTATTGCGTACCCGATAGCGGCACCAGCTGCCCGCGCAGCATGACGAGCTGGCGACGGGTGTCGAAACGGTACGGGCCGACATCGAAGCCGCCCGCGCTTAAACGATCCGGATAGGCGCGGCGCAAGAGCGCGGCAATGCGCTCGCGGAACTCGCCTGGGCGCACCGGCAGCCCGACGTAATCGTCCGCTCCACCGGTGAAAGCGCGCACCACGCTGTCCTCCGACGTTTCGGCCGAAGCGAACAGGACCGGCAGGCGGTCACCGCCCACCGCCCGCACCGACCTCAGCACTTCGGCGCCGGACAGGCGTGTGCCCTGCCAATCCAGCACGAGGAGATCCACCGTGGAACGAGCAAGCATTTTCGACATGGCGAGACCGTCGTCGTAACTCATGCAGGTGTGTCCGGCCTGCATGACGATCCTCTCGATCGATTGACGCTGCACAGGGTCACGCTGAAGGATGGCAATACGCATGGGGATGACTCTCAACTGATATCTCGGACGCGATTCTCAGAGGGGCACCCGCTCTATTACATAGGAGCAGTCCTAAATTGCATGTCCGGCGCCCCGATCTGACGAACCGACGTCACGTTCCGACAACAGGCTTCCAAACCACGTACAAGGGCCCACATACCAAGACCGGGCGACCGAAGAAAAACAACTTCAAGGGAACTTTTCCCAATCTAATTAAGCACTTCCCGAGTCGAATCGCTTTCATCCTGTAAAATCCCGGCCTGGCCTCAGTCGTCATCGCGCCCGCCCTATCCGGGCCGGCACGCCGGTGTCCCGTGCTCTACCCAGCGCTTGCCACACTTCTCGCCCGACGACCGCCGCATTCCACGCGCTACGTGTGGCTTTCAATTCAAGACAACGACATAGCAATGCAAGCAACAAATCTGGGTGGAGCACAGGCTGTCACCCCACGCCCTCTTGGGCGCAGCGATTACAAGACGCTCGGCCTCGCCGCGCTGGGCGGGGCGCTGGAGTTTTACGACTTCATCATCTTCGTGTTTTTCGCGCCGGCGATCGGTCAACTATTCTTCCCGGCCGCGATGCCGGACTGGCTGCGTCAGGTGCAGACCTTCGGCATATTCGCCGCAGGCTATCTGGCGCGGCCGCTCGGCGGCATCGTCATGGCGCACTTCGGCGACCTGTTCGGCCGCAAGCGTATGTTCACGCTGAGCGTGCTGCTGATGTCGGTGCCGACGCTGATGATGGGCCTGTTGCCCACCTACGCCAGCGTCGGTGTGCTGGCGCCGGTGCTGCTGCTGTTGTTCCGCGTGATGCAAGGCGCGGCGGTCGGCGGCGAAGTACCCGGCGCATGGGTATTCGTTTCCGAGCACGTGCCGCAACGGCACGTCGGCTATGCGTGCGGCACGCTGACGGCCGGTCTCACGGCCGGCATCCTGCTCGGCTCACTGATCGCCTCGGCGGTGAACCGCCATTTCGCACCGGCGGAAATCTCCGCCTACGCGTGGCGCATCCCGTTCCTGGTGGGCGGCGTGTTCGGCATGTTCTCGGTGTATCTGCGCCGCTGGCTGCATGAGACGCCGGTGTTCGCCGAACTCAAGCAGCGCAAGGCGATCGCCGCGGAAGTGCCGCTCAAGGCCGTGTTGCGCGATCACGGCCGCGCCGTGATCGTGTCGATGCTGCTCACGTGGATGCTGTCGGCGGCAATCGTCGTGGTGATCCTGATGACGCCGACGCTGTTGCAGAAGCAGTTTCATATCGCACCGGCCACCGCGTTGCTTGCCAATTGCGTGGCGACGCTGTGCCTGACGATCGGTTGCGTAATGGCGGGCTCGATCGCCGGCCGCATTGGCGCGGGACGCACGATTTTCATCGGCGGCCTGGCGCTGGCGGCGTCGTACTACGTGATGTTCCAGCAGCTTGCCGTCGATCCGTCGGCACTGGTGCCGCTGTATGCCGTGGCGGGTTTTTTCGTCGGCGTGATCGGCGCGATTCCGTTCGTGATGGTCAAGGCGTTCCCGCCGGTCGTGCGGTTCTCGGGCATCTCGTTCTCGTATAACGTCGCCTATGCGGTGTTCGGCGGCCTCACGCCGATCGCCGTGTCGCTGATGATGAAGTCGAACCCGATGGCCGCGCCGCTGTATGTCGGCGCGCTGTGCATCGTCGGGGCTTTGACCACGTTCTTCATCGAGGATGCGCCGCGGACACAAACGCGTTGATTGCGCGTTGATTGCGTAGCATCGCAACGGCGCGCCACGCGGCGCGCTGTTGTTTCCTCCGGGCTCATGCCCTGCTTGACGCGTTGTTTTAGCGACATCGACACTTCACGCCGTCGCGAAACATGGTGCGCTGCATCGAACTTACGATGTATCGCATGAAAACGGCCAACACCTCCCGCACACCCGCCCTCGGCCGCATCCTTGCAACGGTCAGCGTCGGCTTCGTCGTCACGCAACTCGACGTGACCATCGTCAACATCGCGCTGCCGAAAATCGGCGCGGACCTGCATGCAAACGTCGCGGGCCTGCAATGGGTCGTCGACGCGTACACGCTCGCGTTCGCCGTGCTGATGCTGTCCGCCGGCGCGCTCGGCGACCGGTTCGGCACGCGGCGCATGTACGCGGCCGGCATCGTGCTGTTTGCGCTGGCGTCGCTGGCTTGCGGCCTCGCGCTAGACCCCGCCATGCTGGTCGCCGCGCGCGCGGGGCAAGGCGTCGGCGCGGCCGCCATGCTGCCGAACTCGCTGGCGCTGCTCAATCAGTCATACGGTCACGATCCGAAGCTCCGGGCGCGTGCAGTCGGACTGTGGACTGCCGCCGGCGCAATATCGATCGCGGCCGGTCCGGTGGCCGGCGGTCTGCTGATCGCGGCGTTCGGCTGGCGTAGCATCTTCCTCGTCAATCTGCCGATTTGCGTAGCCGGTTTGCTGGCGGCGTTGCTATGGGTGCCACAGCCTGAAGCTGCGAAAACAGAGCACCGAACCACGGCACGAGCCGGCGGGCGCCCGGCTCCACAGCATAGGCCCGGTCCGCGCGGCCTCGACCTGAACGGCCAGTGTCTCGCGATCGTCGCGCTAACCGCCCTGGTCGCCGCTGTGATCGAGTGGCGCCCGCTGGGTCTGGCGCATCCGATCGTCGCGGGCGGCTTCATACTGGGACTCGTTGCGGCCGTCGCCTTCGTCATGGTCGAAACGCGTGTGGCCGCGCCGATGCTGCCGTTATCGCTGTTCAGCAAGCGCACCTTCAGCGCGCCGGTGCTGTTCGGCATCTGCGTGAACCTGACTTACTACGGCATGGTGTTCGTGCTGAGCCTGTATCTGCAGCGGGCACGCGGTTATACGCCGTTGCAGGCCGGCCTCGCGTTTCTGCCCTTGACGGGCGGCTTCCTGATTTCCAACGTGGCTAGCGGCTGGGTGGTCGGCCGTTATGGTGTGCGCGTGCCGATGATCGCCGGTGCGGTAACCGCGGCGCTCGGATATGGGCTGCTGCATCTGGTCGATGCGTCGACACCGCTGCCGGGTCTCCTGCTGCCGTTCCTGTTGATTCCGTCGGGCATGGGACTCGCCGTTCCGGCGATGACGACCGCTGTGCTTGCTTCGGTCGAGCCGCAGCGCGCGGGTACCGCGTCAGCGGTATTGAATACGGCGCGTCAGGCCGGCGGTGCAGTGGGCGTGGCTGCTTTTGGCGCACTAGCGAGCGGGACGGCATCCACCCACATCGTCTCCGGCCTGCAGGCCGCAGCCGCGATCTCCGTTGGACTGCTGGTGCTGGCCGGCGCCTTCGCGTGCCTCGTCCATCCCGAGCCGCACACGCGGACGGCGAGCGAACGCAAGTCAGAAGCAGCCGAGCCACGCTGATCGCCACCGGCCGCCGCACGACGCTTAAAGCGACGCCTCCTGAATCGTGCCGGTGTCGATGGCGCGCTCGATCAGCCCTTCGCTTTGCGCCTTGCTGATTGCGTCGGCGATCAGCTTTTCCGGCTCGACGATCTCGGCCTTGATCGTGCCGATAAGCCCGGATGCATCCAGAATCACCAGCGTTTTGGCCGAATCGGCAAGGCTGATGATGACGCGATGCGGCGTGGGTCCTTCGCCGAGACTCGCGCACAGTTGCATGACCTTGCCACCAATGGTTTGCTCGAAACTTCGGATCATTTTTTGCTCCGTTGATGACGGCCGGGATCAAAAGCGACCCGCGTGGCCTGCCTTATCAGCGATTCAGCCCGCCGCGTGGCGCACGCGCGCCGTCGATACTGATACGCCCCGCTCCGGTCACGAACAGCAGCAGGAAACCACCGGCGATACCGATGTTTTTCCAGAAATGGATCACCATGTCGCGTTGCAAGGCAGGATCGGCGACGTTCCAGAAGTCGTGCCCAAGCACCGCCGTTGCCACGGTATACACCGCCATGATGAGCGCAAGCGGACGCATCTTGAAGCCGACGATCAGGAACAAACCGCCAAGCGCCTCGACGGCGGTCGCGACCGGTGCGGCGACCTGCACGAACGGCACGCCTTTCGAATGCAGATAGCCGACGAAACCCGCATAGCCCAGCAGTTTCATCACGCCGCCCCACAGAAAGAGCACGGCAAGGGCGATACGCGCGATGAAGATGACGCCGGAATCGACGGGACGCGTCATGAGTGGGCTCCTATAAATGAATAAGCAGCAGACCCGGCCGGGCGGCCGCAGTTCCCCGACTTGCATCTGAGAATAGGCGTATAGCCCGCCTATTCCAAGCTCGGGCAGAAGCGAGCGGCGCGCTGCGCGCTGCAATTACCGCGGGGTATCCGGCGCGAGCAACACACCCTTGGTCAATAGAAAGCAGCCATAACCCCGCTCTTCGCCAGTTGCGATCACGCAATACGCTTTACGCGCGCGCTCATAAAAATCGAACCGCTCGAACGAAGCAAACGGCACGTCGCGCCCTTCCGCGGCATTGACTTCGATCTGCGCTTCGCGCTGCACCGCCGGGAGCGTGTTTGGTTCGCCCACCACTTCCATCCGCGAAGCAGGATGCTCGATGAACGTATCGAGCGGCATCACCGACAGAACCGCTCGAATCGCACGCGGCGCGCTCACGCCGTCGAGGCGAAGCAGCTTGCCTAGCACCGTCGCATGCGCCACTGAAGCGCCCGGGAAATTCGCGTCGCAAATCACCAGCTCGTCGCCATGTCCCATCGAGCGTAGCGCGTGCAACACATCGGCATTCAACAGCGGGTCCAGATTCTTCAGCACGGTGTCTCCTTGGTGTCCGATTGGAAGGCTGACCGTCCGGGTTCGGCCGGCCAGCCCCGATAGGGTGTGCCGATCGACTCCCGACCGGCTCGCATTGAACGTCGATTATGGCCGAATTGACGTTCGGCCGTTCTGCACGAAGTGCGGCGTCGCATCATCGCGCCACTGCCAGCGCAGCCATCCCACCAACGCCAGCAGCACGAGACCGGCGCCGCCCAGCACCGGCTCGCGCCAGGCTAGCAACGCGGTGAACGTGAAAGCACGCGCACCGGCGAGCAACGCGAATCCAGTGATCGCACTGCAAAGGGTATCGACGGCGCCCGAGAGGCGCGCGAACTTGGCACAAGTACCGGGAGCGGCAGCGGGCTCGAGCATGATCGTCTCAGTGAGAAAGCGTTGCAGGTTGTCAAGCGGCGCCAGGAACCTGGTCGAGGAAGCCGGTCACGGTCTGCAAGCGGCCGTTCGCGTCGACCTGTCCGAAGTCGGAACCCTTGACGATCGCCGCGCCTTCGGGTGTCGCCAGTTCCCACGAAAAGCGCAACCGGTTCGCGAAGCTGTCCACTTCCGTCGTGCGTCGAAACGTGTGATGCGGGAAACGCTCATGCACCGCGCGGATCATCGCGTCGATACCGTCGTGTCCCGCGCCCGAGAGCAGCGGATCGAGGTAGTCGGCATCGACGGTCCATGTCGCGGCGATCAGCTCGCGACGGCGCGCCGCATCGGTTTCATTCCAGGCATCGAAGTAACGGTCGATCAGGTCGGTATGCGCGTTCATCACAAACTCCTTGAGTGGCATCAGTGAGCGCTACGCTCGGCAGACACGGTGTGTGCGGCGGGCTCGGAAACAAGATTGGCGGCTTGCGTGCGGCGCGTCGATTACGTCGCAGGTAAGCATGCGCACTCACCGCTGCGCTGAACATGGCCTCGATGCCGGCAGGATTGGCCATCTGGCCGAATCGTCAGGGACGGCACCAGCCGCTAACCTCGTGTGACAAATGGGGGCCGCGCGGCGCGAGCACGCGGCATGGCGACGAACTGAACGAGCGCGGACACGAGCCGCTTTTTTAAATATGGTTTTTACACTTGCAAAAACGTATCCTGACGGATACACTCATCAGCAGATCGGTTCACCACCTGTGCACACGATCAACCGCACCGAGGAATTCGATCGCTGGCTTGCCCGCCTCGCAGACCTCAAGGCGCGGGCGAAAATCCTGGTCCGGGTGCGGCGCGCCGAGCGCGGTCATTTCGGCGACGCAAAGCAGCTGGAAGACGGTGTGTCCGAAATGCGTATCGATTGCGGTCCAGGCTATCGGGTCTATTTCGCGCGCCAGGGCCGCATGGTGTATCTGCTGCTCTGCGGTGGGGATAAGTCCACCCAGTCAGCCGACATCAAGCACGCCAAAACAATGTGGGCTGCAATCAGAAAGGAACTGTCATGAGCAAGATCAAAACCGCCCGGTTCGACGCATCGCACTACCTCGATAGCGAGGAAATGATCGCCGAGTACCTCAACGCCGCGCTGGAAGAAGGCGACGCCGACCTCCTCCTCGCCGCGATAGCCGACATCGCAAAAGCGCGCGGCATCACGAAGGTCGCGGCCGACGCCGGGCTCGGACGTGAAAGCCTTTACAAAACGCTCGCGCCCGGCTCCAAGCCGCGTATGGATACCGTGTTCAAACTGCTGCACGCGCTCGGCATCAAACTCAACGCAGTACCGGAGGGCGTGGCGTCTGCCTGATCTGCGCCCGCCATGTTTCGGCCCCGGCTTGAACTGGCCGCCGCTATCCGCCACTGCGCGCAAAGGTGCACGCGTTTGATTTCTTGCGAAGCAGGCGTGGCGGGATATCGTAACCATGCGCGTCCAGCGCCTTTGTTCGGGTTCCTGGCAGCGAAGCCATCAACCAGGCCATCCGTTTTCCCGGGCATTCCATTACCTGTCAGGTAATGGATCGCCAGCGCGCTTTGGCTATCATCGGCAGCATGAACGCACTCTCTCTCGCGCAAACCATTCCGTCGAACGCGTCGACGGCCAGCCGCACCGTCGGCGATCTGCTGCGCGAATGGCGGCAGCGGCGAAGAATGAGCCAGTTGCTGCTCGCCGCCGAAGCCGATATTTCGACGCGGCATCTGAGCTTCGTGGAATCGGGCCGGGCGGTGCCGAGCCGGGAAATGGTCATGCATCTTGCCGAGCGGCTCGACGTGCCGCTGCGAGCTCGCAACGCATTGCTCGTTGCGGCCGGCTATGCGCCAATGTTTCGCGAACGTCCGCTGTCGGACCCGCAGCTCGCCGCCGCACGCGGGGCGGTCGAATTGGTGCTCAAGGGGCACGAGCCGTATCCGGCACTCGCCATCGACCGCCACTGGACCATCATTGCCGCGAACAACGCGCTCGCTCCGTTGCTGGCTGGAGCGAGCCCGGCGTTGCTGAAACCGCCGGTCAACGCGCTGCGCCTGAGCTTGCATCCGGACGGCATCGCTGCGTCGATCGTCAATTGGCATCCATGGCGCGCGCATGTGCTGGCTCGACTGCAGCGGCAAATCGAAGTAAGCGGTGACGACACGCTGAGCGCACTGCGCGACGAGCTGGCGGCCTATCCTGCACCGCTTGACGCAGACGCAACCGGGCACGACAACACTGCGATCAGCCAGATCGCGGTACCGCTGCGGCTACGCACACCGATTGGGGTGCTCTCGTTCTTCAGCACAACCACCGTGTTCGGCACACCGGTCGACGTGACGCTATCGGAACTGGCAATCGAAGCGTTCTTTCCCGCCGACCAGCAGACCGCTGCAGCATTGCGCGAGTTCGCCGAAACCCAACGCGCGGAAACTCAGACTGCCGGAACAGCGAAGCCGTAGCCGCGGGCCGCTGCCCCGATGCCCGCACCGCCGCGCGCCTTGCGGTCTCCTGTTACAAACGACGTCTGCCCGATAACGACTGCCGGCATCAACCTCGGTGCCAGGACAACCGCTAGAAGTTACAAATACGCGCCTGTTTGTAACCGGGGCCTCGCCGATTTGTTACGCATCTGATTTGTCCCTATTGCAACGCCAATAGCCGGTATTTATTACTTTTATTGGGCTTGCTTTCTATTTCCTTTCTCGCCAAAGAGTGACTTTCCGGCTCCCCACCTGCACTTCTTTCGTCTTCCGGGTAGTCCGACCAGGCTCCCACCACACAAGGGTTTGCACGGATCAGACAAAAACGTTCGCCGGCCGGAAAGCGGCTCAGCCATATCTATTACAGCACCGTGAAATAGTTACCGAAATTTGATGTATCTTTTTGAGATATTTTTTTAAGAAGGGATTGATTTCTTGTTTTGCCCTTCATACAATTCGTCCCAAGCTGTTACGAAATGTAACGTCCTGTATCAAGAAGTCGCGATCTGTATCAGGTGGTGACATGTAGCCGGAGGTCATCGTTTCCGGCGAGGCAGAAAAGACATAACGGCAAAAAAAGCCGACATAGTAATTCGGGGCTTCGGAAACAGAGAAAATGGACCGCAGCAGCGAGACGCTGGATTCAATCCGCGAGATTAACTTGTCTTACATCATGCTCGCGCAACGTATGTTGCGTGAGGACAAACCGGTCGGGATGTTCCGGCTGGGACTGTCATCGGAACTGGCTGATTTGCTTGCCGGGCTGTCGCTCGCGCAGATCGTCAAGCTGGCCGCTTCCGATCAGCTTTTATGCTTCTTCCGCTTCAACGACCACTCGATGTTGTCGGCGTTGACGCAAACGACGAAGCATGCGGCAGTTGCACCGACTCACGCGGCTATCCTGCTTGCAGGCCAGCCTGCCGAGCAGTTTGCTTAAAACGAGGTGACTGCGATGCTCAAGCGTAGCCTGACGGAAGACGCACAAGAAGTATTCCGTGCCATCGCACTGATCGAACTCGGCGCGCGCATGCAGGTGCTCGAAAGCGAATTGACGCTGTCGCGCGACCGCATGATCCGCCTGTATCGCGAGGTCAAGGGTGTATCGCCGCCCAAGGGCATGCTGCCGTTCTCGGCGGACTGGTATATGACGTGGCTGGCGAACATCCACGCATCGTTGTTCTACAACACGTACCTGTTCCTGAAGAACGAAGCGCGCTGCTCGCATCTGGATGCGCTGACCAAAGGGTATCGGCTGTATCTGGAACATTGCCGGCACAGCGAAACCGAACCGGTGCTGGATCTGACGCGTGCGTGGACGCTGGTGCGCTTCTTCGACGCCGACATCCTGCAACAGACCAAATGCTGCCGTTGCACCGGCAAGTTCGTCGCGCACAAGCACGATCTGCAGCACAATGTCGTGTGCGGAGCCTGCCAGCCGCCGTCGCGCGCCGGCAAGACCAAAAAGGCTGCCGCCGCCCGTCAGGAAGCCCTCGAAGCGTCGCAAATCGCGCAAGCAGCCTGAGTCGAATTGAATCGATGCGGGCTGGTCCGGCCTGAATCGAACCGAAGCGCCTGAAAAAAGAGGTCCGCCATTGTCGCGGACCTCTTTGCTTTATCACTCTCTTTTTCTGCGCCCGGCGTTTCGGCTTCCGGCGCCAAGCCGGCTCGACTCTCAGTCCACCCACCCCACCGTCTGCACCACCAGCCACAGATTCGCCGCGCTGATCGCCACGAACAGCGCCCAGGCGAGCAGCCGCGTCGGTAGCCGGTTGGCGAATTCGCCCATCAACGAACGATCGTTAGTCATGCGGATCAACGGGTAAAGCGCGAACGGCAGTTGCAGGCTCAGCACGACCTGACTTGCCACCAGCAGTTGGCCGACCGCGCCGTTGCCCATCATCTGCACGCCGATCAGCGCCGGGATCAAGGCCAGTGCTCGCGTGATGAAGCGCCGCTGCCAGCAGGGGATTTTCAGCTTCAGAAAGCCTTCCATAATGACCTGCCCGGCCACCGTGCCGGTGAAAGTCGAACTCTGTCCCGAGGCCAGCAACGTGATCGCGAACAGCACCGCCGCGAAACCGGTACCGACGATCGGCGCGAGCAGCTTGTACGCATCTTCGATTTCGGTGACCTGGTTGTGGCCGGTCGCATGGAACGCTGCGCCGGCAAGAATCAGGATTGCCATGTTGATCAGAAGTGCGATCACCAGCGACACAATCGTATCGATGCGCGACATGCCGATCGCCGACCTGATGCTGGCTGAATCGCGCTTCACCGCGCGTGTCTGCACGATCGATGAATGCAGATAGAGGTTATGCGGCATCACCGTCGCACCGAGAATGCCGATCGCCAGATACATCGGCTCACGTGCGCTGAGCGCCTGCCACGACGGAATCAGCCCTTGCTCGACCGACGGCCAATGCGGTTTCACCAGCGCCAACTCGATGATGTAACCGACGCCGATGGTCGCGATCAGCCCGAGCATGATCGCTTCGAGATCGCGGAAATTCTTGCCCTTCAGGCCGAGCACGATCAGCGTATCGAATGCGGTCAGCAACACGCCGGTCGTCAGCGAGCACTTGAATAGCAGATGGAAAGCCAGCGCACCGCCGAGCACTTCGGCCAGATCGCAGGCGACGATCGACAACTCCGCGAGCAGCCACTGGACACGCGCGACGCGGGGCGAATAACGCGTCCGCGACAGTTCCGCGAGGTCCCGCCCGGTGGCGATGCCCAGACGCATGCTCAGGCATTGCAGCGCCATCGCCGCGAGACTCGACAGCATGACGACGAACAGCAGGCTGTAGCCGTAACGCGAACCGGCTTCGATATCAGTGGCCCAGTTGCCGGGGTCCATGTAGCCGATCGAAATCAGCAGGCCGGGTCCCGCGAATTGCAGGATTTTTTTCCAGAAAGGTGCGCCTTGCGAGACGGCGACCGTGCCTTGCACCTCGGATGGGCAAAACGGCGCTGTTGCGGTGGTCGGTAGTTTGAGCTGCAATCCGGTGGTCTCTCGAGGTGGATGAAACGCGGCGCGCCTCCCGGGCCGCCGCGAAGCCCCTCAAGTGTACAAAGAAACGTCCGGCAATGTCCCGCTTAGCGCATAGCGGCCGACATCGCGCACGCGATAGTCGAGCGGATCGTGCAGCGTGTGCACGCGCGCGTTGCGCCAGAAGCGATCGAGCGCGAGCGGCGCGTGCGTCGAGCGGGCGCCGCAGGCGTCGAACAGTTTTTCGCTGACGTCGAGTGCGGCGCGGTGTGCGAGAATCTTCGCTTCCGAAGTCGCGAGCGCGACGTGCGCGCGTGCTTCGGCGGCGAGCGCCGGGCCTTGTTGCCATGCGTCTTCGAGCGCATAGGCGGCGCGCGTTGCCAGCGCTTGTGCGCTGACCGTTTGCAAACGCATCTCGCCGAAACGCTGGATCAGGTAGGGATCGTCGGTGGCTTTCTCGACGCCTGAACTGATCCATGGCTTGCCGTGCTGCGTGACATAGGCGCGCGCCTCTTCTAGCGCGCCCTGCGCGATGCCCACGAACAGATTGACCAGCACCTGCTGCGAGATCAGCGTGCGCAGACTTGCGTATGGCGCGTCGGCGCGCGCCAGCACTTCATGCGGTTCGACCTCGACCTGCGCGAACGACACGCTGCCGCTATCGGTCTGCCGCTGACCGATCGGGTTCCAGTCTTCATGGACGGTGATGCCCTCGCGCGTCGTCGGTACGACGGCAAAGACCGGTTTGCCGGTTGCCGGATCGTGCGCGGATACGGTCATCATCTGCGAGCCGCGCGTGCCGGAGCAAAAACCTTTCTGGCCATCGAGACGATAACCGCCATCGCCGGTTGCGCGCGCAGCGAGTCGCGTGTCGAGCGGATTGACGGCGTTGCCCCACCACCAGCGCCCCTTCACCGTGCCGCTCAGATAGCGTGCACGTTGCTCGGGATTGCCCCATACATCGACGCTGACCACCTGCAAGCAGGTGAAGCCCAGCAGATGCGCGAGCGCACTGTCGACCCGCGCAATCGAACGGATCGTTTCGTAGATGTCGGGCCAGCGCGCACCGGCGCCGCCGAATTCGCGCGGCACGGCCAGCGTCAGCAGCCCTGCGTCGGCGATCCATTGTTTCTCCTGCGCGGCGTGGCCACCGTCGCGATCGCGTTGCGCGGCGCTGGCACGCAATGCGTCAAGCAAGCCGGCGAGATCGCGCACCGCAGGCGCAGCGGATGTCTGCAACATTTCCCGCGGCTCGGGACGACGAGCTTCGTTCATGCAATTTCCACGTAAAGAGGTTTGGCGGGCGGCACGAGAGTTGTCAGCGCCGCTCTCCAGATGCGGTGCGGATCATGATAGACGGCAGCAAACCAGCGGTCTACGAACGAATTTCTGGAAGGAAAGTGGGAAAAATGATTTGCAAGCACCGCACGGTGCAGACGATAAAAAAACGCCGGGCCGCGCCTACGCGCGACCCGGCGTCCATCACCAGCCAACTAACTATAAAAAGCAACGCTACCGCTTCGCCACCTGCTCAGAAGCCTCAGATACAGCCGCAGGTGCGGACGCAGGCGCAACCGCCCCCACCGCCGCATCAGGCGCCTTGACATCCCCCCAACCGCCGCCCATCGCGCGAATCAGATTAACCGTCGCAACCGCCTGCGTGCCCGACAAATGGCTCGCCTGAAGCTGCGAAATCAGCACCTGCCGCTCGCCGTCGATCACATCCAGATAGCTGACCGCACCTTCCGTGTACTGCGTGCGCGACAGATGCGCGGCCCGCTGCGATGCCTCTACCGCGTTGTTCTGCTCGCGCATCTGATCGTCGAGCAAACGCAGATCGGCAAGGTTGTCTTCCACCTCGCGGAACGCCACCAGCACCTGCTGACGATACTGTGCGACATCCTCGTCGTACTTCGAACGAGCCTGCGCGAGATTCGCCTTGCGGCGGCCGCCGTCGAACAGAGGCAAAGTCAATGCGGTACCGGCGAACGGCCCTAGGATGAACGCGCGGCTCGACCACTTAAACAGATCGCCGAGCGTCGCCGATTCATACCCGAAGGCGCCGGTGATATCGAGCTTCGGGAAGAACGCCGACTTCGCCAGACCGACCCGCGCATTCGCCGCGGCCATTGCCCGCTCCGCCGCCGAAATATCCGGCCGCCGTTCGAGCAGCGCCGACGGCAAACCAGCCGGCACGCGCACCGTCATCGGCACGAGCGGCGCTTCCGCGAACGAGAAATCCGCCGGCGGCTTGCCGAGCAGAATCGCGAGACTATGCTCGGAGGCAGCCCGTTGACGCGCTACGCCCACCGCATCGGCACGCGCGCTCGCCAGTTCATTGCGGGCTCGCGACACATCCAGTTCGCCGATATCGCCTTCCTTGAAGCGCCGTTCGGCCAGCTTCAGCGCGTCCTCGCGCAGCGTCACGGTACGGCGGTACAGATCCTGATCCGTATCGAGCTCGCGCAACTGGAAGTAGTTCTGCGCGACGTCGGCCTGCAGCGACAGTTGAACCGAGCGGAACAGTGCTTCGCTCTGCTGCTCGTCCGCACGCGACGCGTTCACGTTCGAACCGACCCGCCCAAACAGATCGGCTTCATACGACGCCCCGACCTGAGCGCGCCAGATCGTGCCCGTCGTACCGCCCGCGCTATCCGGCTGGAATTGCGATGCCGCCGAGGCCCGTTCGCGCGTCGGGCCGAAGCCCGCATCGAGCTTCGGGAACCAGTCCGACTTCGCCGCCTGCGTCACCGCACGCGCCTGCTGCACGCGCGCCGCAGCCGCCTTCAAGTCCTGGTTGGCCGCAGCGGCCTGCTGCTCCAGTTCGTTGAGTTTGGCATCGCCGAAAACCGTCCACCATTCGCCGCGATGCGCATCGTCGGCGGGTTGCGCCGGCTTCCACGTGCCGGTGTCCTGCGGCGACGCGACCGGTGCCTCCTTGAACGCGACCGGCGTATCCACCTCCGGCCGCTTATACGTAGGCTCCACGGAGCAGGCTGCGAGCAGCGCCACCAGCAAACCGCTGGCTGCCGCCCGGCCCCATCCGTTCAAAGATTCAAACCGCTTCATTATTGTTCTCTCCTCAGGCGTCCGACGCCGGCAACGCATAGTGCGGCGCGTCTTTCTGCGCGACGTGAATCGTCCCGCCCGCCAGCGTACGCAGCGCCACATAAAACACAGGGGTCAGCATCAGGCCGAACAAGGTCACGCCGAGCATGCCGAAGAACACCGCGATACCCATCGCATGACGCATCTCCGAACCGGCCCCGCTCGAGAGCACCAGCGGCACCACGCCCATGATGAAAGCGATCGACGTCATCAGAATCGGACGCAGACGCATACGGCTTGCCTCGATTGCCGCCGACAGCGGCGTATGCCCGTCATGCTCGAGTTCGCGTGCGAACTCGACGATCAGGATCGCGTTCTTCGCCGATAGTCCCACCAGCACCATCAAACCGATCTGCGTGAAGATGTTGTTGTCGCCATGCGTGAGCCATACGCCGGTCAGCGCGGACAGCACGCTCATCGGCACGATCAGGATCACCGCGAGCGGCAACGTCAAGCTCTCATACAGGGCGGCCAGCACGAGGAACACGAGCAGCACGCTGATCGGGAACACCCACAAGCCGGCATTGCCCGCGATAATCTGCTGATACGTGAGGTCGGTCCATTCGAGCTTCACGCCGTGCGGCAAAACTTCGGCGGCCACGCGTTCGGCCGCGGCCTGCGCCTGGCCCGACGAGAAGCCCGGCGCCGGCCCACCGTTGATGTCGGCAGCCGTATAGCCGTTGTAGCGCACCACCATTTCCGGGCCATACGTCGGCGTCACCGTCACCAGCGACGACAACGGCACCATGTCGCCCGCGGCGTTACGCGTTTTCAGCTGCAGGATGTCGTCGGCACGTTGACGGAACGGCGCATCGGCCTGCACCCGCACCTGATACACGCGGCCAAAGCGGTTGAAGTCGTTCACGTACAGCGAGCCGAGATAGATCTGCATCGTGTTGAACACGTCTGTCACCGGCACGCCGAGTTGCTTGGCCTTCACGCGATCCAGGTCGACGTTCAATTGCGGCACGTTGATCTGATAGCTGGAGAAGGTCGGGCCAAGTTCAGGTGTCTTCGCGGCCTGCTTCACGAACGCTTGCGCAGCCTTGTTCAACTCCGCGTAGCCGACCGCGCCGTGATCCTCCAACTGCATCTTGAAGCCGCCCAACGTGCCGAGACCCAGCACGGGTGGCGGCGGGAACACCGCGACGAACGAATCCTTGATCGCGCCGTACTGCTGGTTCAACGCACCGGCAATCGCACCTGCCGAGAGCGCCTTGCTGCTGCGATCCTTGAAAGGCTTCAACGTGACGAACACGATGCCCGCGCTCGAACTATTGGTAAAGCCGTTGACCGACAAACCCGGGAACGCCACCGCGCTTTCCACGCCCGGTTGTTTGAGCGCAATCGCGCTCATATCGCGGATTACCTTCTCGGTGCGATCCAGAGACGCGCCGTTCGGCAACTGCGCAAACGCGATCAGGTATTCCTTGTCCTGCGCCGGCACGAAACCGCCCGGCACGACGCGCGAGATCAGCACCGTTGCGCCCAGCAGGACCGCGTAGACGGCGAGCATGGCGCCCTTACGGCGCAGCACGCCCGTCACGCCGCGGCCATATTCCGTCGAGCCGCGATGAAACACCTTGTTGAAGCCCTTGAAGAAGCGGCCGAGCACACGATTCATCACACGCGTCAGGAAGTCTTCCCTGGCGCCGTGACTGCGCAGCAGCATCGCGGACAAAGCCGGCGACAAGGTCAGCGAGTTGAATGCCGAGATCACGGTCGAGATCGCGATGGTCATGGCGAACTGCTTGTAGAACTGGCCCGTCAAGCCGGTCATGAAGGCGAGCGGCACGAACACCGCAACCAGCGTCAGCGCAATGGCGATAATCGGCCCGCTCACTTCCTGCATTGCCTTGTAGGTCGCATCACGTGCACTGAGCCCGCTTTCGATGTTCCGCTCGACGTTCTCCACCACCACGATCGCGTCGTCCACCACGATACCGATCGCGAGCACCATCCCGAACAATGACAACGCGTTGATCGAGAAGCCGAACGCGAGCAGCAACGAGAAGGTCCCGACAATCGACACCGGCACGGCGATCAACGGAATGATCGATGCACGCCACGTTTGCAGGAACACGATCACCACAATGACCACCAGCGCGATCGCTTCGAGCAGCGTATGGATCACCGCTTCGATACTCGAGCGCACGAACTGCGTCGGGTCATACACGATCTTGTACTCGACGCCCGCCGGCATGTCTTCCGCCAGCTCCTTCATCGCGGAACGCACCTGATCGGAAATCGCGAGCGAGTTCGCGCCCGGCGCCTGGTTGATTGCCAGCGCCACAGCAGGTTTGTTGTCGAGCAGCGAGCGCAGGCCGTATTCCGACGCCGCCAGTTCGACACGCGCGATGTCGCGCAGATACGTCACGCCGCCGTCCGGCGCCGTCTTGACGATGATGTCGCCGAATTCGCCCTCGGTCTTCAAACGGCCACGCGCATTCACCGACAACTGCAATTGCGTGCCCGGCACCGATGGCGATGAGCCGATCACACCGGCTGCCACCTGAATGTTCTGCTCACGAATCGCGTTGACCACTTCAGTCGCGGTCAAGCCGCGTTGCGCCACCTTCTGCGGATCGAGCCACACACGCATCGCGTAGTCGCCCGAACCCCACAGTTGCACTTCGCCGACACCCTGAATCCGCGCGAGCCGATCCTTGACGTTGAGCAGCGCGTAGTTGCGCAGATACGTCATGTCGTAGCGATTGTTCGGCGAGATCAGGTGGACCACCATCGTCAGCGTGGGCGAGCTCTTGATGGTCGTGATGCCGAGGCGTTGCACGTCTTCCGGCAGACGCGGCAGCGCCTGGTTGACGCGGTTCTGCACCAGCTGCGTCGCGAGGTCCGGATTGGTGCCGAGCTTGAAGGTGACCGTCAGTGTCAGGTTGCCGTCGCTATTGGCTTGCGACTGCATGTACAGCATGTTCTCGACGCCGTTGATCTGCTCTTCGAGCGGCGAAGCCACCGCTTCGGCGATCACTTTCGGATTCGCGCCCGGATACTGCGCGTGCACCACCACCGAAGGCGGCACGACTTCCGGGTACTCGGAGATCGGCAGCTTGAAGAGCGAAATGATGCCCGCCAGCAGGATCACGACCGATAGCACGCCAGCAAAGATCGGCCGATCGATGAAGAATTTGGATATGTTCATTGGAAGCTCTTAACGTTGGAGCATGCGCGCGCGACCGGAACACAACCGGAGCGCGGCGCACTAGGCTCACGAATTCTTGTCCGCCTTCGCACGCGTTTGCGCGAGCGGCGCGCTGTTCGGATCCTGATCGGCGTCCATCGGCACCAGGTGGGCGCGCACCGCATCGCCCGGGCGCACCCGCTGGATGCCGTTCACCACGATCCGGTCGCTAGCCTGCAAGCCGCCCTTGACGACGCGCAGGTTGCCCTGCATGCCGCCCACCGATATTTCGCGGTACACGACGTGGTTGTTCTTGTCGACTACCAGCACGAATTTCTTGTCCTGATCGGTGCCGACCGCCGCGTCGTCGATCAGGAGGGCCGGATGCGGCTCGCTGCCGCCGACCTTCACACGCGCATACAGACCCGGAATCAATGCACTATCCTGGTTATCGAAGCGCGCGCGCACGCGAATGGTGCCGGACGACGTGTCGAGCCGGTTGTCGACCGATTCGATCGTGCCGCTGCGCGAGTAGCCGCTTTCATCCGCGAGACCGAGGTCGACCGGCACCTTGCTGCCGTCTTTCGCGCGGCTCAGGTATTGCAGATAGGTTTGTTCGTCGACGTCGAACGATGCGTAGATCGGCGAAACCGACACCAGCGTGGTCAGCGGCGTCGAGCTCGCGCCCGCCGACACGACGTTGCCCACCGTGATCTCCGCGCGCGAGACGCGGCCCGCCACCGGCGCGACGATCTTCGTGTAGCCCAGATTGATGCGGGCGGTTTCGACGGCGGCTTGTGCGGCTTTCAGGTTGGCGCTCGCTTCGCGCGCGGCGTTCTGCTTCTCGTCGTAGTCGCGTTTGGCGATTGCGTTGTCGGTGATCAGGCGTTGCGCGCGTTCCCAATCGCTTTGCGTGTAGCCCGTGCGCGCCTGAGCGGCCGCCAGCTGCGCTTCGGCGCGATCCACTTCGGCGGCGTACGGACGCGGGTCGATCACGAACAGCGTGTCGCCCTTCTTCACGAGCGCGCCGTCCTTGAAATTGACGGACACGATCGTGCCCGGCACCTGCGAGCGCACGTCCACTTTTTCGACTGCTTCGAGGCGGCCCGAGTAACTCTGCCAGTCGGTGATGGTCTTTTGCACCACAGTGGCGACGTCGACTTCCGGCACGATGGTGGGCGCCGCGGGCGAGCTCGCGTCCACGCGGATCGCGCCGAACGTGCCCAGCCCGGCCACGACTGCAACGGCTAGAACGGCAATCGCCAGACGGCGACGGGAAAGAGGAAGGATAGTCATGAGAAGCTCCCGGTATCGTTGATTAAAGTTCTGTTTATCGATGGGCGCGCGCATCGAAGCGCCACTGAAAAAACCGCACGGCTTCCTGCAACGCAGGCGGATGGTCGGCCAACGCGGCGTGTGAGACGCTCGGATAGCGGACCACCTGGGTCAGCACGCCGGCGTCGATCAGACTGCTAGCGTATTTCTCCGCTTCCACATGCAGCACGTCGTTTTGCGCCGTCGCGATCAGCGTGGCCGGCAGGCCCGCGAGGCGCGACGATTCGAGCGGCGCGGCATACGGATGCATGCGTTGCGACGCTTGCGGCAGATAGGCGCGATAGCACGCCGCGCATTCCTTCGCGGTAATGTCCGAGCCCAGGCGCTGCTCGTCGCCGAGGCGCGTCAGGCTTGGATCGAGCATCGGTCCGAACAGCGCCTGCGCGGCGATGCGCACGTCGCCACGGTCCCGCGCGATGAACGCGAGGCAGTTGGCCAACTGCCCGCCCGCATCGTGGCCCGCCACACCGACCTTCTTGCTGTTGCCGCCGAACGCGCGCGCCCGGGTCTGCACCCACAGCGCCGCGCGGTGCGCGTCTTCAGGCGCCGCGGGAAACGGAAATTGCGGCGCCAGCGAATAACCGACCGATACCACCAATGCCGGTAAGTGTTCTGCGAAATAACGTGCGGCGAAGTCGGCCTGATCGATCGAGCCCTTGGTAAAACCGCCGCCGTGGAAATAAAGCAGTACCGGCAGTGCGGTTTTCTGCGGCTGCCGGTATAAACGCAACGTGATGTCCTGTGCGTGTCCTTCGATTTGTACGTCGGTGACGTCCAGCGCCGTGCTGTCGGCCTGTGCCGGACCGCTGCCGGCAGGCACAAAAGAGTACGGCGGTTTAAATGCATCCATGTCGAGCCGCGCAATGCGCATAGAACTTCAATGGTGCGAATTGTGGGTTCGGCAGACTCGTAAATAAATGCCTATAATCCGGCAACACAATTCGGCGTCTCTGAACAATCGAATCAATTGCTCTGCTGATTCGCTCGTCTGCTCAGAACGCCCGCCCCTTCTGGAGGTTTGCAATGGACCGGCTTCAGGCCATGCAAGTGTTCACGCGTGTCGTCGACACAAACAGTTTTACCCGTGCAGCGGAAACGCTCGATCTGCCGCGCGCATCGGTCACCACCATCATTCAGAATCTCGAATCGTTTCTCGGCACGCGTCTGATGCACCGGACTACGCGCCGCTTGTCGCTCACGCCGGACGGTGCGGCGTACTACGAGCGTTGCGTGCGCATTCTTGCGGACGTTGAAGAGACCGAGGCCAGTTTTCAGAGCGGCAATAAAAAGCCGCATGGCAAGCTGCGCATCGACATGCCGGGATCGATCGGCCGCTTGCTGGTGATTCCTTCGCTGTGTGAATTCCACACACGCTACCCGGACATCGACCTGCAACTCGGACTGACGGACCGGCCTGTCGATCTGTTGCAGGAAGGCGTTGATTGCGTGGTGCGAGTGGGCGCGCTGCAGGATTCGTCGCTGGTGGCGCGGCGGATCGGTTTGTTCGAGGGCGTGACGTGCGCGTCGCCGGACTACATCCAGCGCGCGGGCGTACCCGCCTCGCTCGAAGATCTCGAGAATCACAAAGCAGTCAATTATTTTTCGAGCCGCACGGGGCGCACGATCGATTGGGCCTTCATGGTTGATGGCAAAGAAATTGAAGTGAAGATGAAAAGCATCGTGTCGGTGAACGACGCCGATGCCTACGTGACATGCGGGATGGAAGGCTTCGGCCTGATTCAGCCGGCGCTCTTCATGGTGCTGCCGCATCTGCGTTCGGGCCAGTTGGTCGAGGTGTTGCCTGAGCACAAGCCGTTACCGATGCCGATTTCCGCAGTCTATCCGCACAGTCGGCATCTGTCTCCGAAAGTCCGTGTTTTCGTAGACTGGATTGCCGAGTTGTTCGACCGCTGCCCGTTGTTGAGCGGCCGCGGCACGCTTGACGCGACCTGCACGAAACGTACTTTTGAGGAACGCGAGTCTGCTCCGACGCTCGATACGCCGGTGATAACGGAGTGGGTAGCTTAATTCGTGTTGATTTGAAGTACAGTAATTGAAACACTGAATTCCAATCGCGGCTCCAATGCCGCGATTGCTTGAGTTGCCGCGATTGTTCTGAAAACGCGACAATTCATTTCGCGAAAGTGCGATTTATCCGCATCGGCTCAGCGCTTACATTTCACCCTGTCGCAGCGCTACTTGTGCTGCAAACGAATCGACAGGAGTGAATCATGAAACGTCAACTCATCGCAGGGATTGTTCTTTCGCTGCTCGCCAGCTCGCCGGTATTCGCTCAAAGCAGCAGCGGAGGAATTGGTCACGCCGGCACCTACGAAACGCAACCCACGCCGGGCACGAGCGGCAAGACACGCGCTGAAGTGCAAGCCGAACTGGTTGCTGCGTATCGCGATGGGTCGTTGCCTTCGCTGAACCGGACGACCTACCCGAACAAAGGGTTGATCGGCCAGACGCAGGCCGCTCGTATTGCGTTACAGGAAGGCAGCGGCGGCGACGTTACTCGCGTTGCACGCGGGCAGTAAGCGGCGGCGCCGCAATGATTCGGTTTCCAAAAGAAATTTTCATTGCGGTGCCCGGTGTGCACTCTTTATAAAGGAGCTCGTCATGAATCCATCCGAACTCGATCACTGGGATACTGATGCGGCGGTCTGGACGCCGTATCGGGCGCCACAACGATAGGTTATTTTTACCTACGCGGCGGTTTTGGTTGTGTGCCTGCGGTGGTGGCCTTTCGCTGATTTGTTAGTGGTCTATTAGGCGGTGGCCTTTCCTTGATTTGTTAGTGGTCTATTAGCGTTCCCCCTGTGCGGGGGGGCACCTACTTTTCTTTGGCGGCCGCAAAGAAAAGTAGGCAAAAGAAAGCGGCTTCACACCGCCAGCTTTTAAGCGGGTCCCCTGGCTTGGAGGAGGTAGTGGAGCATCTGGAATCGGTGTTCTCGAGCACTCCGCGCGGGTGACAAGGCAGTCATCCTTCCGGCGGCGCTGCGCGCACCGTAGCGGTGCTTCACAAAACCGTCGAGCCCGTTGGGCCCGTCGAACCCCGCGGACGCTTCCGGCGCCTGCTGTGGTTCACGCGTAACGGGCCTACCTTTGCTGCGCTAGCGTCATTTGCGGCTGCATTTCTTTGCTTCGCTGGCGCAACTCGCGGCTGCGTCTCGTTCAGCGAAGTGGCCCCCACTTCGGCGACTGCATGTCATTCGACGAAGTGGCCTGCAATTCTACAACTGCGTCTCGTTCGGCGAAGTGGCTCGCATTTCCGCAATCCGGCGACTCGCCGAGGCGAAGCCGATGGCCCCCACCATGCGCAAACGAAGCCACTGGTTTCCCTGGCAGACCCGCCCGCGGCGCACGTAGTGCGAGGCGGGAAGAATGATGCCGGAGGCGCCAATCCGCTATCGGTGTTGTGAAGTACCGCCACGGCGCGCGTAGCGCCGCCGGAAGTATGACTGCCTTGTCACCCGCGCGGAGTGTGCGAGAACACTGATTCCAGATGCTCCACTACCTCCTCCAAGCCAGGGGACCCGCTTAAGAATTAGCGGTTTGAGCCGCTTTCTTTTGCCTACTTTTCTTTGCGGCCGGCAAAGAAAAGTAGGTGCCCCCCCGCACAGGGGGAACGCTAATAGACCACTAACAAATCAGGGAAAGGCCACCACCGCAGGCACACAGAAAAAAGCCCACTGCCGCAGGCATACAACCAACAGCGCCGCGCAGACAAAAAAAAACAACCCCCTAACGCCGCGGCACGGCGTCCCTCCACTCGCTCCAATGCGTAGCGATATCCTGCACAAGCGGATTTCCAGACCGGAAGAGGTTCTCAATAGCAATAGTAAAACCCCCTTGCGCAGCATAGTTCAGCAGATTATCCGCACTAGACTGCCCATCGTAAGGACGATCAAAATCAGACCCGGCCCGCAGCACAGCGACCCGATTCAAGTCGACCTTATGCACGGAGGCCGCGCGCTTAAGCGCCTCATAAGTGGCGTTATCCTCTTGCTGCGTGGTGCAATAAACGCCTTTGTTATCGGTCAGAATCCTGGTCCAATCCCGAGCCCGCTGCCCAAGCAGCGTCCCTGACCACCATGTATCACCTGCTAACGTATCGCACTGGACAACCGTAGGCGGCCGATTAGCAGGCGCATAAGAATACTTGGCCCGAGCAGCCTGAGCCTGCGCATTATCAGCCAGCGCGACACTACGGGACAAAGCAAAAGCGGTATCCGCAAGCTGCGTATTCAACTGAAAAACTTCAGTCCGATAATCGAGCGGCGGCTTATCGGCAGGACTCTTCGTATTGATCCCCAGGTAACCGGTATTCCAGCCAGGAGGAATCTCCCGTCCATCGATCTCCCACTGAATCCCGAAGTCGACCAGATACTTCGCCCACGCGGCAGACCCAACCGTCCCCTGCTGGGGATCGATGCCGGCAATCCCAGCCACCATGAAATACGTATGCCGCAAATCGAACCGCGGAGAAAACGTCAAAGCCATGATCGACGCGGCAGCGTTGCTATGCCCCATGCCGGTAGTCATGACGCACACGTCCTGCTTATTGCAATGAACATTCGGGTAATCGGGCGACAATCCATCGACCGGAATGTCACGCCATGGCCCGAGCCGGTCGAGCCACACCTGGCCCTCCGGTCCGAACATCGAAATAATCATGACCTTGACCGGCCGTCCGCGCGAGCCGCCGTCGCCTTGCGCGAAACCGTCGTTGTCGTCCGCGTTGGCGGGTCCGGCCGAAAAGGCCGCGCAGGCCGCCAGCGTAATAGCGGAGATTGCACCGAGTGTGCGAGTCAGCATCGTGTTCCTTCCTTTTGCTTGTGATGCGGATTGGGAGAAGGTGCTGCTTTCAAGCCGAAAGAAGTATAGATGCGAAGAAATTATTTTCCACTATGAGACGCACCGTTTTTCCGTGCCATTGTCAAATCCTGCTCGGCAAAGCATGTGGATCGGTTTGGCAATTGCGCCCGGCCATTTCCTATAATCGAAGGTCCGCTATCCGCACCGCCTTTGTGCACTTCAAAACAGGAGCACCACGATGGACTATGTGAAACTCGGCCGCACCGGCCTCGATGTATCGCGTCTTTGTCTCGGTTGCATGAGCTACGGCGTGCCGTCTCGCGGCACGCACCCCTGGTCGCTCGGCGACGAAGCGGCACGCCCGTTCATCAAACAGGCGCTCGACCATGGCATCAATTTCTTCGATACGGCGAACGTCTATTCCGACGGCACCAGTGAAGAAATCGTCGGCCGCGCGCTCAAGGACTTCGCCAGGCGCGACGAGATCGTGCTGGCCACCAAGGTCAACAGCCGCATGCATCCGGGCCCGAACGGCGCCGGTCTGTCGCGCAAGGCGATCATGGCCGAGATCGACAACAGCCTGAAGCGCCTCGGCACCGATTACGTCGATCTGTATCAGATCCATCGCTGGGACTACACCACGCCGATCGCGGAAACCATGGAAGCGCTCCATGATGTCGTGAAGGCCGGCAAGGCGCGCTATATCGGTGCATCGTCGATGTATGCGTGGCAGTTCGCCAAGGCGCTGCACGTCGCCGAAAAGCATGGCTGGACGCGTTTCGTGACGATGCAGAACTACGTGAACCTGCTGTATCGCGAGGAAGAACGCGAGATGCTGCCGCTGTGCGAAAGCGAAGGCATCGGCGTGATACCGTGGAGCCCGCTGGCGCGCGGACGCCTCACGCGCGACTGGAACACCGAAAGCGCACGCTCGGAAACCGACGCATTCGGCCATACGCTTTACGCGCAAACCGAAGACGCGGATCGCCGCATCGTCGAGCGGGTCAGTCAGATCGCCAACCAGCGCGGCGTACCGCGCGCCCAGGTGGCGCTCGCGTGGGTGCTGCAAAAGAAGCCGATTACGGCGCCGATCGTCGGCGCGACCAAACTGCATCATCTGGACGATGCGGTCGCAGCGCTGTCGTTGAATCTCAGCGCGGACGAAATCCGCCAGCTCGAAGAACTGTATGTGCCGCATGCGGTAACCGGCTTCCAATAACCGGCAGATCTGCGAGGAACGAAGATACGTTGCTCCCGGTGAAGTGGAAAACGCAGGTTCAAACGCGCGGCACGTCCGGTTCGAAAAACACCCAGCGCACTTGCGGAAACGCTGCCTGCAAATCGGCTTCGATCACGTTGATTGCATCGACCATCGCGCGGCCGCTCGCGTAGTCGATCATTTCCGCCTGCACCGCCACCACGACATGCCGGCCCCATTGCAGCGTAATCATATTGATGATGCCGCGAATCTCGCTACGCGCGCGCAGGTGCGCCTCGATCGCACGACGCACTTCCGGGCTCGCCGATTCGCCGACGATCATCGACTTCACTTCACGCGCCACCAGCCACGCGATCACCATCAGCAGCAGGCCCACGCCGATCGAGCCCAGCGCGTCATACAGCGGATTGCCGGTCACCATCGTCAGCAGCACGGCGGCGAACGCGATCGCGAGACCGGCCAGCGCGGCAATATCTTCACCCGCGACCACCAGCAGCTCGGATTCGCGCGTCTCGCGAAACCAGCGCCACATGCTTTTGTCGGGATTCGTCTTGCGGATCTCCTTGACGGCGCCCCACAGCGACAGCGCCTCGAGCACCACCGATACGCCGAGCACAACCAGCGCCACATACGCATACTGCAGCGGCTCGCGCGCAAACAGACGATGCACGCCCTCGTACACGGAAAACGCACCGCCGACAAAAAACAGCAGCAAGGCGACGAGCAGCGAATAGAAATTGATTTCGCGACCCTTGCCCATCGGATGCAGCGGGCTCGCCGGTTTGCGCGCTTCGCGCAGGCCGAACAGCAACAGCAGCTGATTACCGCAATCGGCGGTGGAGTGAATGGCTTCGGCGAACATCGAACCGGAACCGGTGAACGCGGCTGCGGCGAACTTGCAGACGGCGATGCCAAGGTTGGCGGCGAGCGCATACAAAATGGCTTTCGGCGATTCTTCTTTCATCGTCGTTAATTGTTTTCCGTGAGTTTTCGGAGCGCTTTCGGTTGGCAATAGTTCGTATTATGAGCATGCCGGGCGCCATGCGTCCAACCGGCGCCGTTTTGCGCCGCGTCTTGCTCCGTTCACCTCGCCCACGCCCCGCCACGCTACGCCCTTTCGAGCGCCGCCATCTCACGCACGATCACCAGCAGCATCGACAGGCTCGCGCCGCCGGTCGCCCGCAGATCGGCAAGCAGGCGCGCGTAGCGTTCCAGTTGCGACGTACGCCGCTCGCGCCAGCTATGAACCAGTGCATCCGGCGTCGACCCTTCGTCGGCGTCGGCCAGCGCGCTGGTGGTCAACGCGCGTTTCAGACGCGCGAATTCGGCCAGCGCCGAAGCGCGTGCCAGCATGTCCCAGTGCGTCGGCGCCATCAACGCCGCCGCGCGCTCGCTGATCCAGTTGTAGTTCAGCAGCGTGCCGAGCGTGAAGTACACGCCCGCCACCTGCTCAAGGCTGCGCCCGCAGGTGGCCGCGACTTCGGCGATATCGAGCAAAGCCGCCGAAATTTCGCCGCTGGCGATCCGCACCGCCAGTTCGCTATCGACACCCGCATCCGCCAGCACGCGTTGCCGCTCGGACAGCGCTTCCAGATCGGCGGCCGGCAACAGCACGGGCCATTGCGGCGCGAGGCGTTGCGCGGCGTCGCGGCAACGCGCGAGCAGACCGGCTACATCGCCGCCGCTCATCGCGCCCGATTGCAGTTGCCGCAGGAACCACAGCGCCGCGCGTTCGACGAGCCGCGCAACTTCCACGAACATGCGCGCCTGCACGTCGTCGGCGACGCGGTTATCGAGCGCATCGATACTGCGCCACACCTCATCGAGATCGAACACGTCGCGCGCCATGATGCAGGCCCGCACGATCTCGCCGGGCTGAGCGTCCGTCTCTTCCATCAGGCGATGCACGAACTCGCAACCCACGCGGTTCACCAATGCGTTGGTCAGGTGCGTCGCGAGGATTTCGCGCCGCAACGGATGCCGCTGCATCGGTTCGCTAAAGCGCTGCCGCAACGGCTTCGGGAAATATTCGACCAGCATGTCGCTGACGAGCGGGTCTTCCGGCATCGACGATTCGAGCAGCGCGTCGTACAGCCACATCTTGCTATAGGCGAGCAATACTGCGCGTTCGGGCGAGGTCAGGCCTTGTTTCGCGGCCTGGCGTTCGGCCACTTCTTCATCGGTCGGCAGAAACTCGATCACGCGATTCAATCGGCCCGCACGTTCGAGCCAACGCATCAGGCGCGCCTCGGCATCGAGCAACTCGACGCCATAACGGCCCGCAATCGAGAGCGCCTGGGTCTGGTAATAATTGTCCTGCAACACCAGCAGACCGACTTCATCGGTCATTTCCGCGAGCAGCGCATTACGCTGCTTCCCAGTCATCTCGCCGTCGGAAACGACGAGGCCGAGCAGAATCTTGATGTTGACTTCGTGATCCGAACAATCGACGCCCGCCGAGTTGTCGATCGCATCGGTGTTGATGCGGCCGCCGCGCTGCGCGAATTCGATGCGCCCGAGTTGCGTGAGGCCGAGGTTGCCGCCTTCGGCCACCACCTTGCAGCGCAGATCGGCGCCATTCACGCGGATCGCATCGTTGGCGCGGTCGCCGACTTGCAGATGCGTTTCGCGGCTCGCCTTCACATACGTGCCGATGCCGCCGTTGTACAGCAGATCGACAGGCGCCTGCAAAATCGCGCGCATCAGTTCGGCCGGCGCCAGCGCCGGCACGTTGATGCCGAGTACCGCCTGTACCGCCGCGGACAGCGGAATGGTTTTGGCGGTGCGCGGAAACACGCCGCCGCCAGCCGAGATCAGCGAGGGATCGTAGTCGGCCCAGCTCGAACGATCGAGACCGAAAAGCCGCCCGCGCTCCGCAAGGCTGACCGCCGGATCGGGATTCGGATCGAGAAAGATATGCCGGTGATCGAACGCGGCCACCAGTTTGATATGCGGCGACAACAGCATGCCGTTGCCGAACACGTCGCCCGACATGTCGCCGACACCGACCACAGTGAAGTCGGTCGTCTGCGTATCGACGCCCATCTCGCGGAAATGCCGCTTCACCGATTCCCATGCGCCGCGCGCGGTGATCGCCATTTTCTTGTGGTCGTAGCCGACCGAACCGCCCGACGCGAATGCATCGTCGAGCCAGAAACCGTATTCCTGCGAGATGGCGTTCGCGTAGTCGGAGAACGTCGCCGTGCCTTTGTCGGCGGCGACCACCAGATAGGGGTCGTCGGGATCGTGGCGCACCACGTCGGGCGGCGGCGCCACCGTCGTGCCCGCGAGGTTGTCGGTCAAATCGAGCAGGCCGCGCAAAAACGTCTGATAGCACGCAACACCCTCGCGCATCCATGCATCGCGATCAGTTGGCGGCGGCGGATTCTTCACGACGAAGCCGCCTTTCGAGCCGACCGGCACGATCACGACGTTCTTCACCATCTGCGCCTTCATCAGGCCGAGCACTTCCGTGCGGAAGTCTTCGCGGCGATCCGACCAGCGCAGTCCGCCGCGAGCGACACGGCCCCCGCGCAAATGCACGCCTTCCACACGCGGCGAGTACACCCAGATCTCGAACATCGGTTTCGGTTCCGGCAAACCGGGTACCTGTGCCGGATTGAACTTGAACGACAGATACGGTTTCGGCTGCCCGTCGGCGTCGAAGCGATAATAGTTGGTGCGCTGCGTCGCCTTGATCACGCCGAGAAACTGCCGGAGTATCCGGTCTTCGTCGAGATTGGGCACCTGATCGAGCGCGCTGTCGATCGTCTTCAACAAGCCGTCGACGCGTACCTCGCGCGTGTCGCCGAACACCGGGTCGAAGCGTGCGATGAACAACTCGACCAGCATGCGGGCGATCGCCGGATTGCCGGTCACCGCGCGTTCGATGTAGGCATCGCTGAAAGTCGATCCTACTTGCCGCAGGTACTTGGCATACGCACGCAGAATCGTCACCTCGCGCGCGTTCAGATGCGCGCGCAGCACGAGCCGGTTGAAATCGTCGCTTTCGATTGCGCCCGTCCACACCTGCTCGAACGCTTCTTCGAACAGGTCTTTCACGCGCTCGATATCGAACTCCGTGTCGTCCGCGACTTCAAGACCGAAGTCGTGAATCCACGCGGGCGTCGCACCCCGTGCCTCGATCAGATAGGGCCGCTCTTCATCGACCCGCACGCCCAGATGTTCGAGCATCGGCAAGCTGCGCGACAGCGCGATCGGCAAGCCGGCGCGATAGACCTTGAAGCGAAACGCACGCGGCCCCGCTTCGATTGGGCGATACAGGTTCATCGCGAGCCGCTCGCTGCCCTGCACGCGTTCGATCAGTTCGATGTCGCGCACCGCCGTGCGAGCCGGATAGTCGTCGCGATAGCCGGCTGGAAACGAATCCACGTAGTGTTGCAGCAGGCGATTGCCCTGCTCTTCGCCGAATGCGTCGAGCAAGGCGTCGGCGAGATCGTCCTGCCAGCGGCGCGATACCTGTACAAGCCGCGCTTCGAGTTCGCGCGTATCGACGCTGGGCATGCCGTCCGGTTTCGCATGCACGACGAAGTGAATGCGCGCGAGCGTCGACTCCGACAGCAGCGGTGTGAACTCGACGCTTGCGCCGTTGAATGCGTCGGCCAGCAGATTGGCGATGCGCTGCCGCAGATCGGTGTTGTACTTGTCGCGCGGGACGAACACGAGGCACGACACGAAGCGATCGAAACGATCGCGCCGCACGAACAGACGCGTGCGCTGGTGCTCCTGCAAACGCAGCACGCCGAGCGCAATGTCGTAGAGCTGGCTTTCGTCGGCCTGGAGGAGTTCATCGCGCGGATAGGTTTCGAGCACCGTCACCAGCGACTTGGCCAGATGCCCCTTCGGCAGGAATCCGGCACGCCGCACGATGTTCGCGCATTTGCGGCGCACGATCGGTATTTCCGAGGACGATACAAAATACGCGGTGGACGTATACAGGCCGATGAAGCGCCGCTCGCCCGTCACCTTGCCGTCCGCACCGGCTAGCTTGACGCCGATGTAGTCCAGATAGCCGGGCCGATGCACGGTTGCACGCGAGTTCGCCTTGGTCAGAAAGATCGGCGACGAGCCGGAGATGATATCGGCCGCGGCAGGCGGCAACGGCGTGACTTCGGGCGCGCCCGCAGTACGCTGCCCGTCGCGCAGAATGCCGAGTCCGGAGCCGGGCACGGCGCGCAGGCCGTACCCGATATCGTGCTGCACCAGTTCATAGTCGCGCTGGCCGAGAAACGTGAAGTGATCGGCCACCATCCATTCGAGGAACGCGCGGGCCTCGACACCTTCCGGCCCCGCCTCGCCGGCCTTCATGCCTTTGATGGTGGCGCGCGCGCGTTCGACGATCTTCGGCCAGTCTTCCACCGCGGCACGCACGTCGCGCAAGACCCGCGCGATCTCGTCACGCAAGGCATCGAGCTTTGCGGCGTCGCCGCAACGATCGACTTCGAAGTGGATAAACGAGGCAAGCTGCGAAAGCGTATCGGCTGCGTCTTCGGCGCCCTGGCCCACACGCACGATGCTGCCGTCGGGGCCGCGCCAGATGCGAAACACCGGATGCACGACCGAATGCAGCGCAAGCCCGAGCCGGTTGACCGCCATCGATACCGAATCGACGAGGAACGGCATGTCGTCGTTGACGATTTCGATCACCGTGTGATCGGAATGCCAGCCGTGCTGCTCGAGGATCGGGTTATAGACGCGCAGCCGTTCGCTGCCGGGCACGAAGCGCTGCGCGGTTTGCCAGTGCGCGAGCGCCGCGCCGTATAGATCGGCAATGGCGCGGCTTTGCAGATCGTCGGCGTCGACGAAATCGTAGTAGTGCCGCAAAAAAGGCTCGACGACGGCGAAGGTTGCTTCAGGCAATCGCCCACGTGCAAATTCGAAGACATCGTTCAGCAGGTGCGTGACGGCTTCTTCATTCTTCGCTTGCATGATGAGCTCCCCGGCGGCCGGCAATAACCGTATATCGCGTGAATCGCATGCATCGTCCGAACAGGAATTATGCACCTGCCCGCTCGAAAAGCGATGTGCGACCGCACATAGGTTATACCCGCTGGCGGAAGCCCCGAATAGGGTCTACTGTTCGCTGTTTAAAGCGGGGCTTTCGACGTGCCCGCACCCTGAGCCAGCCACGCGCGGACCTGCTCGCTGGTCCACGCCGGATCGTCGTGCGGCAGATCGTGACCGGCCAGTGGATGCTCACGATGCGCGGCGCCCCACGCCATGGCGAGCTTTGCGGAACATACCGGGTTCACCAGTTTGTCGCCGCGTGAGGACAGTAGCAGCGTCGGGCAGCGCGGCTTCTCCTTCCCGGCGCTAAAGCGCGCGGCCGCCCATAGCTGCCGCAGCGCATTGCCTCGGCTCACCGGCGCGTTCTGACGAATTTCGCTCCATGCGGCAAGATCGGCGGTCAGCGTCTCGACGTTATTGCACGTCAACCGATGAATGCCCGCTTCCGCGCGCCGGGCGTCGCGCCAATGCGCGGCCACCTCGAAGAGCGTCGGCCATGCCGATGGACGCAGCCGCTCGTGCATGCGGCTGAACGGCCGCATGCTGGTATTGATCAGCACGAGCCGCTCGATCTCGCCGGGATGACGCTGCGCCCAGTCCGTCGCCACCATGCCGCCGAGCGACATCGCGAGCACGCGATACGGACCGGCCACCTTGCTTTGCAAAGCAGCCAGCCGCACGAAGCCCACCATATCCGCTACCGAAGCTGGCGCGCGCAAGTCGTTGAACTCGCCGTTGCCGGGCAGATCGAGCAGCAGCAGGCGATCGCTGCCGATCGCGTCACGCAGCAACTCAGGCAAGCGGCCCCAGTGCCGTGTTTCGCGTGTAAGTCCGCGCAATAGAATCCACGTGCTCATACGCGGCCCGCTTCATACCAAAGCTCGATTGCGCTTTGCAGCAGTTGTTCGCGACGATTGCCCTGCGGCAGCCAGCGCTGCGACGAGAACGCCGCGCGCGCCAGAAAGTCGAGCAGGTTCGCATGACGCCGCAGCACGCGTGCGGTGCGATGCGCTTTCACCGGATTGAACATGCCCTGCCGCGAAAACAGTTGACGTGGATTCTTCTTGATCCACAGCCACGAGCCCAGTTCGAGCGTCATCGGCAGAAAGACGTTGGGCGGCGGCGTGCGGTCGTACGCGTAGTCCCACAGATCGCCATGCAACAGATACTGGTGACTCTGCGGTTCGAACGCGTAACCGTGATGCGGATGCGCGCGTTCGAACATGGTCTTCAGCACGTACATTTCCGGCAGATGCGGCATCAGCTTGCGGGTGCGCGCATACGGAAACCAGATGCTGTCGCGCCAGCCGTAACCCGAGTGACAGTCCAGCGCGATGCTGAGCGGCCGCGTGGCCAGTTCGGTTTCGACTACCCGCAACAGCGCCGCGGCTTCAGGCTCCATCGGCGCGCCTAGCGGACCGCGATACCAGGGCAGCCATGCACCCAGGCGCTGACCGCCGGCCAGCAGCGGCACACGTTCGTCGGCGTTCTGCGGCGCGTTGCGCATCAGATCGACGCCATTGGGGTTGGCGCGCGTGGCGGCCCACATGCCGCCCGGATTGACGATCGGCATAAAGATCAGACGAATCGATTGCAGCTGCCGCACTAGCAGTTCGTCCCATTCGAGCCGCGACAGCAGCGCGCGCATGTAGTCGAGCACGAGTTGCGAGCCGATCCGTTCGAGCCCATGAATGCCGCCGAAAAACCCGATGGCCGGCGCCAGCGGGTCGCTCGAACCCATGCTCGCCGTGTGTACGGCGAATTGCCTGCCACGCACCGTCGTCTCGCAGACGGTGCGGATTTCGAAGTTGGCGCCGCCCTGTTCGAGGATCGTCTTGAGATCTTCGTACTCCGCAAAGCTGTCGGGAAGAAAGCTCAAAGGCTGCATGACGACGGCGAATGGAATTGCAAGGTTATTGGGGACGGCACAGCGAATGACGCAATATAGCCTGACTTGCGGCGATCATGAACGGCGAGGCCTGCCCCGCGCAGATCGTGTCATCAGCGTGTCATTTTCCGTTCAGCCGTTTGACTTCAATTTGCCTTGCTGTAGACGCAAAACGGACACTAAAAGATATAGTCGTCTAGACGTTACGATGCCGTCACTCAGCCGTCACACACGCTTCCTAGAATGTGCCCCACACATTCCGGCAACGGCCGGATGCATCAAGGGCTACTTGGTTATGGACGCGATTCGGGAAGCAATTCGTATCGAACGGCTGAGCAAGACGTTCGGCAACGGCCGCAAGGCACTGGACGAAATCGATTTGCGCGTCGAGCCCGGCGAAATGGTCGCGCTGATCGGCGCATCGGGCTCGGGCAAGTCGACGCTTCTGCGGCATATCGCGGGCTTCACCGCCTCGGATGCGCAGCCGTCGCGGATCGAGATTCTCGGCCGGCCGATTCAGCAGAACGGCCGCATCGTGCGTGAAGTGCGGCGCATTCGCCGCGATATCGGCTTCGTGTTTCAGCAATTCAATTTGGTGAACCGCTTGTCGGTCGAAAGCAACGTGCTGATCGGCGCGCTGGCACGCCTGCCGTTGTGGCGCCGTCTGCTCGGGCGTTTTCCGCGTGCGGAGCGGGCGTTGTCGATGACCGCGCTCGATGAAGTCGGCATTGCCGAACATGCGCGCGAACGCGCCGCCACCCTTTCCGGCGGGCAGCAGCAGCGCGCGGCATTGGCGCGTGCGCTGGTGCAACGCGCTCGCATCGTGCTCGCCGACGAACCGATCGCCTCGCTCGATCCCGAATCGGCGCGCCGCGTCATGGACATGCTGCATACGCTGAACATCGAGCATCAGCTGACAGTGCTGGTGTCGCTGCATCAGGTGGATATCGCGATGCAGTATTGCCCGCGCACCGTTGCGTTGCGACGCGGCAAGATCGTCTACGACGGCCCGTCCGCCGCGCTGACCCCGGCTCTGCTCAAGAAGCTTTACGGCGACGGCGCCCACGAACTGCTCGACGACACCGCCAACAGCGCCAACACCGCGGAAAGCACCGCAGCGACGCCTGACGACGCACCCGCCCCGACGCGTTACGCGTTCGCCCTCAATCCAGCGCACTCGAGTTATGCGCGCTTCCCGACTCTGTCCACTCAACCGGATCTCAACCGATGAAATTCCTGCGTTCATTGATCACGCTGACCGTCGGCGCCGCCGCGTTCGCCTGCGTCGCCACCGCACAAGCTGAAGACCTCAATCTCGGCATCATCTCGACTGATTCGTCGTCCGTGCTGAAACAGCGCTGGGAACCGCTGATCGACGACATGAACAGGCAAACCGGCCTGAACGTCAAAGCGTTCTTCGCGACCGACTACGCCGGGATCATCGAAGGCATGCGCTTCAATAAAGTGCAGGTGGGCTATTTCGGCAACGCCTCGGCGATCCAGGCGGTCGATCGCTCGCAAGGCGAGGTGTTCGCCAAGGTCCAGTACGCGAACGGCAACGCCGGCTATTACTCGGTGCTGATCACCAACGTGAACAGCCGCTTCAAGACGCTCGACGACGTCTTCAGGAACAGCAGGGACGTCACGCTCGGCTTCGGCGATCCGAACTCCACATCGGGCACGCTGATTCCGGGCTACTACCTGTTCGCGAAACACAACACGCCGGTCTACACCTCGTTCAAGACCGTGTTGCCGTCGAGCCACGAAGCAAACCTGCTGGCCGTGGTGAACAACAAGATCGACATCGCCACCAACAACACTGAGCAGCTCGACACGCTCAAGCAGCAGCATCCGGACAAGTTCGCGCAAGTGCGCGTGCTGTGGACCTCGCCACTGATTCCGTCGGACCCGCTGGTGTGGCGCAAGGATCTGCCGCAAGCCACCAAGGACAAGATCCGCAACTTCTTCCTGAACTACGCGAAGTCCGATCCGCATGAAAAGGCGGTGATGGCGGCGATCACCGGCTATGCCGGCTTCGCGGCTTCCACGGATGCGCAGTTGCTGCCGATCCGCCAGGTCGCGCTGTTCCAGCAGAAGCAGAAGATCGAGAGCGACGCGCATCTTTCCGCCGACGACCGTAAGACCCAGCTGGCCGAGCTCGATGCGAAGCTGAGCGCGCTCAACGCGCCTGCAGCGAAGCAATGAGCACGGCCGATCTGGTCACCTCGCCGGCGCGCGCGAACGAGGCGCGCACGGCGTCGGCTGCGGCGGCACGGCATGCCGCGCCGGCCGCGGGCAAGCGCAGCTGGCTGTCGCTGCTCGGCTGGATCGCGGTGCTCGCCGTGTTGGGCGGAGCCTGGCACGGCGCCGACATGCGCCCGCTCGACCTGCTCAGCGACTCCGGCAACATGGGCCAGTTCGCCAGGGACTTTTTCCCGCCGGACTTCACCGAGTGGCGCAACTATCTGCACGAGATGGTTGTGACGCTGTCGGTGGCGGTGTGGGGCACCGCCCTCTCGCTGGTGTGCGCGGTGCCGTGCGGGTTGATGTCCGCGCACAACATGGCGCCGATGTGGATCGTGCAGCCGATGCGCCGCCTGATGGATGCGTGCCGCGCGATCAACGAAATGGTCTTCGCGATGCTGTTCATCGTCGCGGTCGGCCTCGGTCCGTTCGCCGGCGTGCTGGCCTTGTGGGTGCACACCACCGGCGTGCTCGCCAAACTGTTTGCGGAAGCGGTCGAGGCGATCGATCCGCGTCCGGCCGAGGGCGTGCGCGCAACCGGCGCAACCAGTCTCGACGAAATCATCTACGCCGTGCTGCCGCAAGTGCTGCCGTTGTGGATCTCGTACGCGTTGTATCGCTTCGAATCCAACGTGCGCTCGGCGATGGTGGTCGGCATGGTCGGCGCGGGCGGCATCGGCGTGGTGCTGTACGAGTCGATCCGCTCGTTCAACTATGCGCAGACCGCCGCGGTGATGATCATGGTGATCGTGGTCGTGACGGCGATCGATCTGGCTTCCGCGTGGCTGCGGGAGCGCGTGACCTGATCGCGGCGCATCGTTGCCTGCGCACGGATCATGCTGGGCGCCATCCCGATCGGGATTTGCAGCGGTGGCGCACGCGTACGCTCAAGCTCACGCGAATTGCACGAGCGTCGCGTCGATCGCATCGGCTAGCGTGTTGAAGGCCGGCGCGATCTCCTCATCCGGCACGCACGCGTAGCCGATCAGCAAGCCCGACGGCGCGCGCGACGGTTGCGCGTAATACCCCGACACGGGCCGCACGACGATATTGCGTTCCAGCGCCGCCGCGGCCACGGCGCGGTCGTCGGCGCCTTCGGGCAACTGCATCACCAGATGCAAACCGGCATCGCCGCCGACTGCCGGCAACGCATCGCCATAACGGCGCGCGGCGGCGTCGAGCAGCGCCTGGCGCCGCTGACCGTAAAGCGTGCGCATCTTGCGGATGTGCGAGGTGAAATGCCCTTCCGCGATGAACTCCGCGAGCATCGCCTGTTGCAGCAACTGTCCTTCGCGATACAACTCCGCGCTGGCGGTGGCAAAGCTCTCCGCCAGCGCCTCCGGCGCGACCAGGTAGCCAATGCGCAAACCCGGAAACAGCGTCTTGCCGAAGCTGCCCACGTAAATCACCTGGCCGGACGTGTCCAGACCTTGCAACGATGCCAGCGGCCGGCTGCCGTAGCGGTATTCGCTGTCGTAGTCGTCCTCGATGATCCAGCATTGGTTCTGCCGCGCATATTCGAGCAGCATGCGGCGCCGCGCGAGGCTCATCACCATGCCGAGCGGATATTGATGCGAGGGCGTGACGAGCATCAGCTTCGGCGGCTGCGCGAGATCGTCGGCGGACGGATTGATGCCCTCTTCGTCGACGGCGATCGGCCGCGATTGCAGGCCGGACACGTGCATGACGCTGCGCACGCCCCAATAGCAGGGGTCTTCGGTCCAGATCACGTCGCCCGGATCGGACAGCAGGCGCACGGCCAGATCGACCGACTGGTGAATCCCGGTCGTGATGACGATCTGTTCGGGCGTGCAACGCACCGAACGCGACGTGCGCAGATAGTCCGCCAGCGCGTGCCGCAGCAGTGCCAGACCGCCGCCCGGCGCATAAGTCAGCAGGTCCGGACGCAGCCGGCGCCAGTACTTGTTATGCAAGCGGCTCCACACGCGGGCCGGAAACTTCGTGACGTCCGGCACGCCCGGCATGAACGCGCCCCATTGACGCTTGGACACGCCCGCGCCGGCAATCAGCCTCGCGCCGCGCGTGGACAGCGCGCGCCTGGCCTGCAACGGCAGTGGGAGCGGGAGTGGCTCGAGCCGCGCCGCGTGCGCCTCCGCATCGGGCGCGCCGACGATTTCGTCCGGCGCGCTATCGGCGACGAAGGTGCCGCGCCCGGTCGCCGAACTCACATAGCCTTCGAGGGCCAGCTGCTCATACACTTGAGTGACGGTATTGCGCCCGATGCCCAGTTCCTGCGCCAGCAAACGCGACGATGGCACCTTCGTGCCCGCCGGCAATTCGCGCGACAGAATCGCTTGCTGCAACAGCCGGTGCAGCTGACGATAGATCGGCTGGCCGTTGCCACGATCGAGGCGCTGCGCCAGCCAGTCGGACAAAACGCTCGCGCGCATGATTGGCTCCTATATTTTTATTGAAATGGCTCTGAAGTTAAGAGCCAAATCTCATTATAGTCGCTGCATGTGCTGCGCTGAGGGCGCGGCGTCCGCGAGAACCGAGGAGTGAGGAGATGACTGTGAAGAATGCTGACCTGAAGAGCCGCAAGGATGCCGCCACGCCGCGTGGTGTGGGCGTGATGTGCGATTTCTACGCTGAGCGCGCCGAGAACGCCGAGTTGTGGGACGTCGAGGGCCGCCGTTTCATCGACTTCGCTGCGGGCATTGCGGTGTGCAACACGGGCCACCGTCATCCGAAGATTCTGGCGGCAATCCGCGAGCAGCTCGATCATTTCACGCACACCGCGTATCAGATCGTGCCGTATGCGTCGTATGTCGAACTGGCTGAGAAGATCAATCAACGCGCGCCGGGCGACTATCCGAAGAAGACGGCATTCTTCACGACGGGTGCCGAAGCGGTTGAAAACGCGATCAAGATTGCCCGCGCTGCGACCGGCCGCCCGGGCGTGATTGCCTTTACCGGCGGTTTTCATGGCCGCACGCTGATGGGCATGGCGCTGACCGGCAAGGTTGCGCCGTACAAGCTCGGCTTTGGTCCGTTCCCTTCCGACGTGTTCCATGCACCGTTCCCGAATCCGCTGCACGGCGTGACGACGGCCGATTCGCTGAAGGCGATCGAGTTTCTGTTCAAGGCCGACATCGATCCGAAACGTGTCGCGGCGATCATTTTTGAACCGGTTCAGGGCGAAGGCGGTTTTTATCCCGCGCCGGCCGAGTTTGTGCGCGCGTTGCGGAAGTTGTGCAATGAGCACGGGATTTTACTGATCGCGGATGAAGTGCAGACGGGTTTTGCCCGTACCGGGAAGTTGTTTGCGATGCATCACTACGATGTGGTGCCCGATCTGATGACGATGGCCAAGAGCCTGGCCGGCGGCATGCCGTTGTCGGGTGTGGTGGGTCGTGCCGACGTGATGGATGCTGCGGCGCCTGGTGGGCTGGGCGGCACCTATGCCGGTAACCCGTTGGCGGTTGCTGCTGCGCATGCTGTGCTCGATATCATCGATGAAGAGAAGCTCTGCGAGCGGGCTGTTGTATTGGGAGATCGCGTTAAAGCGAAGCTGGTCGCGCTGCAGGGCGAGGTTCCGCAGATTGCCGATGTGCGCGGGCCGGGGGGGATGGTGGCTGTTGAGTTCTGCAAGGCAGGTGGTTCCGAGCCGGATGCGGAGTTCACCAAGCGGGTGCAGGCTCGTGCGCTTGAGCGCGGGTTGTTGTTGCTCGTTTGTGGGGTTTATTCGAACGTCGTTCGGTTCCTGTTTCCGCTCACGATTCAGGATTCTGTCTTCGATGAGGCTTTGGGTATCCTTGAAGAGGTGGTTAAGGAGACCGTGGCGGTCGCTGTTTAAGGGTTTTTTTTGCCTTTCGTGGCGCTCATGTTCTGTTTGCCTGCGGTGGTGGCCTTTCCTTGATTTGTTAGTGGTCTATTAGGTGGTGGCCTTTCCTTGATTTGTTAGTGGTCTATTAGGTGGTGGCCTTTCCTTGATTTGTTAGTGGTCTATTAGCGTTCCCCCTGTGCGGGGGGCACCTACTTTTCTTTGCCGGCCGCAAAGAAAAGTAGGCAAAAGAAAGCGGCTCAAACCGCTAATTCTTAAGCGGGTCCCCTGGCTTGGAGGAGGTAGTGGAGCATCTGGAATCAGTGTTCTCGCACACTCCGCGCGGGTGACAAGGCAGTCATACTTCCGGCGGCGCTACGCGCGCCGTGGCGGTACTTCACAACACCGATAGCGGATTGGCGCCTCCGGCATCATTCTTCCCGCCTCGCACTACGTGCGCCGCGGACGGGTCTGCCAGGGAAACCAGTGGCTTCGTTTGCGCGTGGTGGGGGCCATCGGCTTCGCCTCGGCGAGGCGCCGGACTGCGGAAGTGCGGGCCGCTTCGCCGAACGAAACGTCGCCGCGAGTTACGCTAGCGCAGCAAAGGCAAACCGTTATGCGTGAACCACCGCCGACGCCGAAAGCGCCCGAAGGGTCCGACGGTTTTGTGAAGTACCGCTACGACGTGCATAACGCCGCCGGACACATCAAGCGAAACATTGACGCGAAAATGGAGGTCGGTCTTGTGAAGTACCGCCACGGCGCGCGTAGCGCCGCCGGAAAAATGACTGCCTTGTCACCAGCGCGGAGTGTGCGAGAACACCGATTCCAGATGCTCCACTACCTCCTCCAAGCCAGGGGACCCGCTTAAGAATTAGCGGTGTGAAGCCGCTTTCTTTTGCCTACTTTTCTTTGCGGCCGGCAAAGAAAAGTAGGTGCCCCCCCGCACAGGGGGAACGCTAATAGACCACTAACAAATCAGGGAAAGGCCACCACCTAATAGACCACTAACAAATCAAGGAAAGGCCACCACCGCAGGCACACAGACATAAGCCGCCGGGCAAGCAAAAACACCATCAAAATCCAAACTACGCGGAGCACGACAAAATGACGATACTGACCTTAAAAGACAAAACCCTTTTAAAGACAAAAGCCTACATCGCCGGCGAATGGCAACAGGCCGACGACAGTAAAACCTTCGAAGTAAAAAACCCGGCCACAGGCGAAACAATCGCCACCGTGCCCCGCATGGGCACAACTGAAACCCGCAGGGCGATCGACGTAGCAAACACAGCATGGCCAGCATGGCGAGCAACAACGGCCAAGCACCGCGCAGCGATACTACGCAAATGGCATGACCTCATGCTTGAGCACGCCGACGACCTCGCGCAAATTCTAACGGCCGAACAAGGCAAGCCCCTATCCGAGGCCAAAGGCGAAATCCAGTACGCCGCCTCATTCCTGGAATGGTTCGCCGAAGAAGGCAAACGCGTCAACGGCGACACCATCCCCACGCCGGCAGGCGACAAACGCATTGTCGTGACGAAAGAACCGATCGGCGTCTGCGCAGCCATCACGCCGTGGAATTTCCCGGCAGCCATGATCACCCGCAAGGTCGGTCCGGCCCTCGCCGCCGGCTGCCCGATCATCGTCAAACCGGCTGAAGCCACGCCGCTGTCAGCCCTCGCGCTCGCCGTGCTGGCCGAACGCGCGGGCGTCCCCCGCGGCGTGTTCAACGTCGTCACCGGTGAGCCGAAAGCCATCGGCGCGGAACTGACCGGCAACCCGGTCGTGCGCAAACTGTCGTTCACCGGCTCGACGCCGGTCGGCCGTCTGCTGATGGCGCAGTGCGCGCCGACCGTCAAGAAAGTGTCGCTCGAACTCGGCGGCAACGCGCCGTTCATCGTCTTCGAAGACGCGGATCTGGATGCGGCCGTCGCCGGCGCCATCGCGTCGAAATACCGCAATAGCGGCCAAACCTGCGTCTGCACGAATCGCTTCTACGTGCACGATAAAGTCTACGACGCGTTCGCCGCGAAACTGCGCGACGCAGTCGAACAACTGAAGGTCGGCCGCGGCACCGAAGACGGCGTCACGCAAGGTCCGCTCATCAACGAAGCAGCCGTGCTCAAGGTCGAATCGCATATCGAAGACGCGCTCGCCAAAGGCGCACGCATCCTCACCGGCGGCAAGCGTCATGCACTCGGCCACGGCTTCTTCGAGCCGACAGTGCTCGCGGATGTCACGCCGGGCATGTTGGTCGCCCGCGACGAAACGTTCGGCCCGCTCGCGCCGCTGTTCCGCTTCTCGTCGGACGAGGAAGTGATCCGCCTCGCCAACGATACCGAATTCGGCCTCGCGTCGTATTTCTATAGCCGCGATATCGGCCGCGTCTGGCGCGTCGCCGAAGCCCTCGAATATGGCATGGTCGGCATCAACACCGGCCTCATCTCGAACGAAGTGGCACCGTTCGGCGGCGTCAAGCAATCCGGTCTCGGCCGCGAAGGCTCGCACTACGGTATCGACGATTACGTGGTCATCAAGTACATGTGCGTCGGCGGTATCTGAGCCTTTACTGTAAAGGCTCGAATATCGAACTTACGCTGGAAACTACGCCGACAGAAATCCTGTCGCGCGTAGCCGTTCCCAACCCGTGCGCGCCTCGACCCACTCCGCCAACGTGAGCAACCCGGCGTCACCTTGCGCGGCGCCCACCAGTTGCGCGCCGAGCGGCAGGCCCGACGGCCCGAATCCCACCGGCACCGTCACGGCCGGCACGCCGAGGAAGGTCCACGGCGCGCAGAACGAGGCATCGCCCGTATAGTCGAGGCCGCGCGGCGGCTCGCCCGTGGCGGGCGCCACCAGCAGCGCGTCGAGCGCCATGGCTTGCGTGAGCCACACATGAAAGCGCTGCGCCATCGGCAGCTGCGCCGCCTTGATCTTCGCGTAGGTGGTGGCCGGCAGCGTGCGCCCATCGTCGACGAGACCGCGCATCGCGGGACTCACGAGTTCGGGCGTGCGATCGATCAGTTCGCCATGCGTGATCGCCGCTTCCACCGCCATCAATTGCAGCGCGTGCGCCGGCGTCTCGAAGATTTCCTGCGGCAAATCCACCGTCACGATCTCAGCGCCGTCGCGCGCGAGCTGCGCCGCGAGCCGGTCGAGCGCGGCCTGCTGCGCCGGTTCAATGGCACCGCCGGCCTGTTTCGACAACACGCCGATGCGCCGCGTGCCCGCGCCGCGCGCGACCGGGGTCACATGCGAAACATGCGGATCCGCGGCATCCGCGCCTGTAACCAGCTTCAACACATACGCCACGTCCGCGACGCGCCGCGCGAACAGTCCGACGTGATCCAGCGACCACGCCAGCGGCAACACACCGGTTCGCGCAATCGTGCCGTACGTGGGCTTGAAACCGACGATGCCGCAATAAGCCGCCGGGCGGATCACCGAGCCCTGCGTCTGCGTGCCGAGCGCGAGCGGCACGATACCGGCCGCGACCGCCGCCGCCGATCCGCTCGACGACCCGCCCGGCGTGAACGCGCCGTTCCACGGATTGACCGTCGGCCCCGGATGACGCCACGCGAACTCGGTGGTCACCGTCTTGCCGAGAATCGACGCGCCGGCGGCCCGCAAGCGCGCCACGACCCACGCATCGCGCCCGGGACGCCGTCCCTTATAGGCCGCCGAGTTGAACTCGGTGGGCATGTCGGCGGTGTCGATGACATCCTTCACCGCGACCGGCACACCGGCGAGCGGCGCACTCGCATCGGCGAGGTTGACCGGCGGCGTATCGGGCAAGTAGCAGAATGCGTGCAACGTTGCTTGCGATTTCCGCGCGGCATCGTAAGCGCCTGAAACGTATTGCGCCACGGTGGCGTCACCCGCGGCTAGCGCGGCACGTATGTCGCCGATGGTCGGCGATTGATCGAACGTAGTCATGAGAGCGTCGGCAAGTAGTCTTACTTCGCGGCAAGCGCGGGCTGGATATAACTGTGGACGATGAATGTATCGTACTTCGGCTGCTGCTTCAGGTTGCCGAGCGCGATCTGCGTATCCATCGCAACCGTCAGCGCTTTCGGCGTAATGTCGACGTTCTTCGGATACACGCCTTCGGCCAGCATGCGCTTGACCGCCGCGTCCACCACCGCCGGATCGAGCGTCGGAAATTCCTTGCGCGCGATCGCCTGCGTTTCGGCTGGGTTGCTCTGCATGTAGCGCAGCGCGTTCTGCAGCCCCTTCACGAACCGCGCGGCCGCATCCGGATCGACACTGCGTTTTGCCGAAATCGACGAGAACGCGTATTCGCCATAGAGCTTCGGAAAGCCGAGCACGACTTTCATGCCCTTCGCCACGGCCTGATCGAGGCCCGGCTCATACATCACCGCGATCTTCGACTGCCCGGCCACCAGCGGCCCGATCTCCGAACCAAGCGGCACCTGAATCAGCTTGACGTCGCTCTGCGACATGCCGTTCTCCTTCAACAACTTGAAGAACAGCGACGTGCTGGTGGTCGGCATCTGCCCGGACACCACGACCTGATCCTTCACGTCCTTGATGCTGTTGAATTTCATGTCGGGCGCGGCCGCGATCCATACCGCCGCGCCGTTCACGACGTTGGCGATGATGTCGACATCCGCACCCTTCTCCGCCGCGACCGCCGTCCACTCCGGCCCGTGCAGCGAGAAATCGGCGCTGCCCGACAGCACCGCCGAGAGCGCCGCGCTCGGGCTGCCCGCCGTCTGCTTGGTGACGTCGAGCCCTTCCTTCGTGAAGAAGCCACCGTCGATCGCCACATAGAGCGGCAGATAGAGCATCGACTGGAAGGCCTGCGAAATGGTGACTTTCCTGTCGGCGGCAAACGCCGGCGAGGAAACGGATGCAACGGTCAATGCCAAAGCCGTGGTCAACGCCGTGAGCGCTTTTTTTGCTGTGAATGCCATCGTCCTGTCCTGGGATAGAAGTGGTTGGACTGCCGGAAATGCGTTTAAACCTTCAGCGTGGTCGTATTCGACGCCTGCCGCCACGGCAGCAACTTGCGCTCGATGAGGTCGATCAGGAAGTACAGCACGAAGCCGATCGCCATCAGCACGAAGAGCCCCGCCCATACCGTGTTGAGGTCGTACAGGCTCGACGCGGTGAAGATCATGTGCCCGAGCCCTTTCTCCGATGAAATGAATTCGCCCACCACCGCGCCGACCAGGCCGAAGCCGACGTTGATGCGGAACGTGGAGATCACGTACGGCAGCGTGAACGGCACCACCACCTTCATGAACACGTCGTTCTTGTTGGCGCCGAGCGTAACGAGCAGCGCCTGCAGATCGGGATCGGCGTCTTTCGCTGCCTCGTAGGCCGCAATCAGCGCGACGATGGCGGTCAGCGAAATCGCCAGCGCGACCTTCGATATCAGCCCGGTGCCGAACCATAGAATCACGATCGGCGCGAACGCGATCTTCGGCACGCTGTTGATCGCGACGATGAACGGCTCGATCAGCCGCGCAACGAACGGCGAATACCAGAGCGCGAGCCCGCACACCGAGCCGGCCGCCGTGCCGAACACGAAACCGAGAATGGCTTCGAAGAGCGTGTAGCCGGTATCGATGAACAGTTGATGAGACCGCATGTCGCGCAACAGCGCGTCGAGAATTTTGGAAGGCGAGCCGACCAGAAAATTCGATACCCAGCCGAGACGCGCCGCGCCTTCCCAGATCGCGAAGAACGCGATCACCGCCGCGATTTGCAGCAGCGAGCGGCCCCAGCCGCTATCGAGCACGAGCCGCCGCGGCCGTGCCTTCGGAGTGCGCCGCACCGTTGCGCCTTTATCGATGGAGACGGACTGCGTCATGCTGCCCTCACCTCGGTCTGGATATCGAGTTCGCCGCACAACGCGTGAAAATAGCCCGCGAAGTTCGGATCGCTGCGAGCGCCGATCGGCGAGCGCGCGCCAATGTCGATGTCGTAGATCTTCTTCACCTGCGAAGGCCGCCCGCCGAGCACCACGACGCGCTTGGACAACGCCACGGCTTCGTCGATATCGTGCGTGACGAGCACGACGGTCTTGTGGAACGTCTCGACCGCCTCCATCAGCACACCTTCCAGATAGAGGCGCGTCTGATAGTCGAGCGCCGAGAAGGGCTCGTCGAGCAGGATGATGTCGGGATCGTTGATCAGCGTGCGGATCAGGGCCACACGCTGGCGCATGCCGCCGGACAGCATGCGTGGATAAGCATTTTCAAAGCCGGCGAGGCCGTACGTATTGAGGTATTCCATCGCCATCTCATGCGCCTGCGCCGCCGGCATTTTCGACAGCTCGGGGCCGATCAGCACGTTTTGCAGCACCGTGCGCCACGGCAGCAACAGGTCGCGCTGCATCATGTAGCCGACCTTGCCGCGCAATCCATCCACGGCCTGACCGCGATAGACGATGTCGCCGCTATCGGCCTCGAGCAACCCCGCGATCACATTGAAGACCGTCGTCTTGCCGCAGCCCGACGGCCCGATGATGCTGACGAAATCACGCTCGTGGATGTCGAAGGTGAGACCGCCGA
>NZ_JAWRXB010000124.1:0-389 GCF_046535245.1 Paraburkholderia sp. SIMBA_030 | reverse complement strand
ATCTCGCCGGGCATGTGGATGTCCGAGAGCACAAGATCGAAATGCGCGAAGGGCGTCGCGTCGTCGTCGTTCGCCGCAGCAACGTGGCCGGCCTTGACGAGCGCGAGCGCGCTCACCGCGTCGTTCGCGCAGGTGACGTGATGGCCCATCATCTGCAGCAGCGCTTCGGTGCCCGCCGCGACTTCGTCGTTGTCTTCGACCAGCAGCACGCGCAGGCCGTGCGGCGGCGCGACGCTGTCCTCGCGCGGCGCCGGTTCGTGCGCGACCGCCGGCGCGGCCGCGGCGCGCGGCAGATACAGATGCACCGACGTGCCCGCGCCGATCGCGCTGTCGATCGCGGCCAGTCCGCCCGAGCGCTCGCAGAACGCGAACACCTGCGGCAGCCCGAG
>NZ_JAWRXB010001209.1:0-250 GCF_046535245.1 Paraburkholderia sp. SIMBA_030 | reverse complement strand
CCGTCCGTAAACTAGCGCGTCAGTTGGGTGTGGATATCACACAAGTGAATGGTTCAGCTCTAAATGATCGCATTCTAAAAGAGGACTTGTTTGCACATGTTAAAAACAGTCTAACCAAGCAGAAAGCGGCACCTGTGAGTGGCAATCCTGTTAGCTCAGGTCTACCGAAACTGCCTGACATGAGTAACGCTGAAATCTGGGGTGAGACAGAAACGCAAGACCTCAGCCGCTTGCAGAAAGTCTCGATACC
>NZ_JAWRXB010001208.1:0-250 GCF_046535245.1 Paraburkholderia sp. SIMBA_030 | reverse complement strand
GCGCCTTGCCGCCGTTCGGCAGACGCGGCGCGTTCTCATGCGTCATCACCAGCAGCACGCCGGGCACGGCTTGCGCGCGGCTGGCATCGATCGATGCAATGGTGCCGCGTGCAATCGTGCTCGTGACGAGCACCGCATGCGCGAGACGCGCCTCCGGAAACTCCGCCGCATAGCGCGCTTCGCCGGTTACTTTCAGCAGACCGTCGGTGCGGTCGAACGGTTGACCGATCAGATTCATGCGACACCTCCC
>NZ_JAWRXB010001207.1:0-250 GCF_046535245.1 Paraburkholderia sp. SIMBA_030 | reverse complement strand
CGCACCAGCGCGCCGGTTGCGGCGAGCAACGCCATGAAGAGGCCGGCGTCGATCTTCGAGAGCTGATAGAGGTTGGTGAGCAGCAGCGAAACATACGAGGACATGCCGACGAAACCGCCGAACGTGATGCTGTACACGAGCATGATGACCCACGTATCGCGCTCCGCGAGCACTGAGCGATAGCGCTTGGGCAGCACCGCAATCGCGAGCAGCGCGCCGATCACCGGCAACAGCAGCACGCCGGTCTTGC
>NZ_JAWRXB010001206.1:0-250 GCF_046535245.1 Paraburkholderia sp. SIMBA_030 | reverse complement strand
GCGTTGCTTCTTCGACGCCCCGGAAATCGACGGCAACGTGTTCATCGACAACGGCAGCAACTTGAAGCCGGGCGACAAAGTCTGGTGCAAAGTGACCGACGCCGACGAATACGACCTGTGGGCTGAACAGATCTAAACGCAAAAAATACGAAAAGCCCTGCTCTCTTGACGAGATGCGGGGCTTTTTTACGTCTATCGTTTTGTGGGAGAAAGGACTCGCACACCCCACTGCACACAGGACATCCGGCCA
>NZ_JAWRXB010001205.1:0-250 GCF_046535245.1 Paraburkholderia sp. SIMBA_030 | reverse complement strand
GACCCCGTCGAAGACCCGGCCGGCGAAGCCATCTATGTGCGCGACGAAGTCACTGGCGATGTATGGGGCGCCACCGCGTTGCCAATCCGCGACGGCGGGACGTATGTGGCGCGTCACGGGCATGGCTATAGCCGCTTTGAACACGAGGCGAATGGCATCGCGCTCGACTTGCTGCAATACGTGCCGCTCGCCGACCCGCTGAAGATTTCGAGGCTGACGTTGCGCAATCTGTCCGGCATGCCGCGCCGTC
>NZ_JAWRXB010001204.1:0-250 GCF_046535245.1 Paraburkholderia sp. SIMBA_030 | reverse complement strand
GGCGAGAGCCTCGACGGCTTCGTCAAGCAGAACGGTGATGTGGTTAAAGCCGCTCTCGATAGTCACAGGACCAAATCACGCAGTTCAACAGGCATGGCGCCCGGTTGTTGAATAGCAGCCAGGTCAGCGGCAGAAACCGCATCCCAGGCATCCTCGTCCCACAATTGGAACTTGTTCAGTTGGCCTACCTACATCGCGCGCTTACCCAACTTGGCATATTCACGAAGACGCGGTGGAACCAGAAAACGAC
>NZ_JAWRXB010000123.1:0-390 GCF_046535245.1 Paraburkholderia sp. SIMBA_030 | reverse complement strand
GGCAGCGTGCCCGCGTTCAGGTAGACCGTGTCGGCGTGGAAGAAATAATGGCCCGAATAACCGTTCGGAATCCGCACGTAGAGCGGCACTTCGGTGGCGTGCAGCTCCGAGATGCCCGGGTCGCCCGACAGATTCGACTGATACCACTCGGTCGCGATCTGCCCCTGACGGCGGTCGTCGAGACCTTGCAGCGCACGCGCGCCCGAGGTCAGACCGTCCGGACCGGCCTGTTCGCCTTCCGCCTGTTCCTGCACGAGCGAGCTGCGATAGAGGCTGGCGGCATCGTTGTAATCGCCACGCGACTGCGCCACGCGGCCCGCCTGGATCGTCACGTCCGAGCGGTCCGGATAGCGCTCGCGCAGCGGATCGATCACGTCCTGCGCTTCCTGG
>NZ_JAWRXB010001203.1:0-250 GCF_046535245.1 Paraburkholderia sp. SIMBA_030 | reverse complement strand
CTGCAGTCAGTGAGCCATTGTTTCCCAACTACCTGTTTGTCGAATTTGATCCAGAAGTGATTCATACCACGACTATCAACGCGACCCGCGGTGTCAGTCACTTCGTGCGCTTTGGCGCGTCGCCAGCGATAGTCCCATCGGCGGTGATTCATCAGCTATCGGTATATAAACCGAAAGACATTGTCGATCCGGCAACCCCTTATCCGGGAGATAAGGTGATTATTACCGAAGGCGCGTTCGAAGGCTTTCA
>NZ_JAWRXB010001202.1:0-250 GCF_046535245.1 Paraburkholderia sp. SIMBA_030 | reverse complement strand
ATGCCGATGCGCGATATTTCCGCCGACGAATCGACGCGCTTTCGCGTTCGACCTAAGGAAGTCCCGCCTTGACAATCGCGCCTGGGCACTCCGATAATGCGCTGGACGTTCGCTAAACGAATCAGTGTTCGTATATAGAACTTTTTCGCGATCGAGTGGCGTGGACTTTCCGCGATGCGCATCGCTTTCAGGAACAGGCATGATCAACAAGATTTTCGACTCGCTTCAAGCCGCCGTCGCCGACATTCAG
>NZ_JAWRXB010001201.1:0-251 GCF_046535245.1 Paraburkholderia sp. SIMBA_030 | reverse complement strand
CCTGCAGCTTCTGGTCGACGAAGTTGTAGATCTCGGTGTACGGCGGAATGGCCACGTCGGCTTCGGCGAAGCTGATCTTCAAGACGATGAAGAACGGCAACATGAAGAACATGAACAGCCAGATGAACGGAACCCCGATGACCAGCTGACGGCCACCGGGACTTATTCGATTGAGGCGGCGTTTGAATTTGCGCATGTTCATGAACGAAGCACCACGCCGCTGTCGTCTTCCCAGTACACGTAAACCTGGT
>NZ_JAWRXB010001200.1:0-251 GCF_046535245.1 Paraburkholderia sp. SIMBA_030 | reverse complement strand
CGCCTTGCTCGCAGCGCTCTCGCGGGCCTGGCAGGCGCATCCGTGGCAGCGTCTGCTGGCGTCGTAAGCGCGCCCGTCCGCCTCCATCGTTTCGCGCGGGCGACGCGGCTTTCCCCCCGCGTCGCGCGCCTCGCGGCGAGTCGTCCGCTCGCCGCGTTTTTCTTCGCGTTTGCGTCAGACGCACACCGCCCAGCCGAGCCCGCGCACGTTGCGGATGACCGCATGACCGAATTTGCGCCGCACGCTGTAGA
>NZ_JAWRXB010001199.1:0-251 GCF_046535245.1 Paraburkholderia sp. SIMBA_030 | reverse complement strand
CGCATCTCGTGATGCACGCGCTCCTCGTGCTCGCTCGCGCGGTGCCAGCCCGCGCCGATGCGTGCGCCGATCCACGCGCCCACGCCAGCCGCGATCACCACCGCCGGCAGCGACGCCGACAGCAGCGCGCCGAACAGCGCGACACCGGCCACGGCGCCCGCGACCGCGCCGAGCGTGAGATTGCGCGTGCGATGCGGCGGCGCGGCGGCCACGGCCACCGGATGCGGCGTGTGACGCGCGTGTTGTCCGCG
>NZ_JAWRXB010001198.1:0-251 GCF_046535245.1 Paraburkholderia sp. SIMBA_030 | reverse complement strand
GTGATGTTCTGGAACGTCGATGCCGCGATCAACTGACCTTGGCGCGTCATTTCCGCCACCGTGATGGTGGACGCGAGCGACGAGTCCTTGAGCATCATCACCAGCGTATTGCTGTACGGCGGCAGCGCGACCTTCACCGCTTGCGGCAGGATCACGCGCACCATCGTTTTCACGCGGCCCATGCCAAGCGATTGCGCCGCTTCATACTGGCCCGGATCGACGGCCTCGATACCCGAGCGGATGATTTCCGC
>NZ_JAWRXB010001197.1:0-251 GCF_046535245.1 Paraburkholderia sp. SIMBA_030 | reverse complement strand
GTGGCCGGTAGATCCTTCAACCAGGTTTTTGCCAGTTCCATGTCCGTGGTGGTGGGGGAGAGGTTCAACGGAGCGGCCCAGTCCCGGGCCAGTTCCTCGAGCAGTTGCCGACGGCCGGTGAACGGGACACTCCTGATGTCCTGCCCGGCGACGGCCAGCACGTCAAAGGCTGCGAACGATGCCGGCAGTTCATGGACGAGGGCCGGCAGAGCCGCCATGGAGGTGACCATGCGGCGCTGCAGCGCCTCGAA
>NZ_JAWRXB010001196.1:0-251 GCF_046535245.1 Paraburkholderia sp. SIMBA_030 | reverse complement strand
GGTCTGCACCGTTGAGTTTGATGTTCATGCTGATCCTAGGTTGAGCGTTTGAGGGTTTTCAGAATGCGTGAGGCCAGATCGCCGCGGATCGAACCGGTCGGGCCGGGAGATTGACCAGCGCGGGTCCGAGAAGCCATCAAGCAATCCGCCCACTATCTTGGCGGCGACTGGTGTCAGGAGGACACCATGGCGGAAGAATCCGGTGGCGATGACCAGCCCTTCAGTGTGACCCGTGGAAGCGGCGACGCGCC
>NZ_JAWRXB010001195.1:0-251 GCF_046535245.1 Paraburkholderia sp. SIMBA_030 | reverse complement strand
CCAATAACTATTTGCAGAAACGAAATAACCCAAAATAGGAATTTCATTATTTATAAATAACATTTTATCCTTTATTTGCTCTTGTACATTATTATCTAAATTTTCGTATAACTCTGTTTTAAAAAAATCTTTTTTAATTCTTTTAAACTTAGATTTAATAATATTTATATTTTTTATCATTTTAGAAATTTTACTAATTCTATACTATTTTTACTAAGTTCTCGATAAGTGTAACCTAATATTCGTGCACC
>NZ_JAWRXB010001194.1:0-251 GCF_046535245.1 Paraburkholderia sp. SIMBA_030 | reverse complement strand
CGGCAGACTCCAGGGCCTGGTTGACCGCAGCCAGGTCGACCGGGCGACGGCTCTGCACGGCCACACTGAAGCTATCGCCGAAAAACACCGGGACTTGAACGCAGCTCACCGAAATCTTCAGTTCAGGCTGCCCGAGCAGCACGCGCAATTCGCTGACCAGGCGCCGCTCCAGCGCGGTGTGGCCCTGTTCGTCGGCGGCGCCGACCTGGGCCAGCAGGTTGAACGCCATCTGGCGGTCGAAGAAGCGCGGC
>NZ_JAWRXB010001193.1:0-251 GCF_046535245.1 Paraburkholderia sp. SIMBA_030 | reverse complement strand
AATAAATGACGACTCAGGCAACAGTTGCAACAAGCGATGAAGCAAGCGACAAAATCTTGGTGGCCGCCCGCCAGCAGGTCCTTGAAAAAGGTATCGGCCTGACCCAAGAACAGCTCGAGGACGTCCTCCGTCTGCCTGACACTGCCCTCCCCGCCGCCCTGCAATTGGCCCACGAGGTGCGTCTAAAGCACTGCGGTGAGGATGTCGAAGTCGAGGGCATCATCTCCATCAAGACCGGCGGCTGCCCCGAG
>NZ_JAWRXB010001192.1:0-251 GCF_046535245.1 Paraburkholderia sp. SIMBA_030 | reverse complement strand
CTGTGCGGCCATCATAGGAGTGGCGCATTTTATTTGTCAATAGCAAATCAATTAGCCAACTACAAACATTATTTATCGGATGAATGCGGTGTGTCGGCCGGCATGCGTAGCGAAACGCCACGGGCGGGCGATGCAGGCGCCGGCGCGCAAGGACGTGTCTGCGTGAGGCGGAGGGACAGCCCGACCGGGCAAAAGAGAAGGACGATTCGGGCAGCCTGCGCCTACGCGCGCCACGGCCAGATCACCGGAAA
>NZ_JAWRXB010001191.1:0-251 GCF_046535245.1 Paraburkholderia sp. SIMBA_030 | reverse complement strand
AACGATACCTACAATACTGACAAATTGGTTATCGCAGCAGGCCCATGGTCTAATGATTTGATCAGACCACTTGGCTATAACTTGCCATTGTTCCCAATGGTGGTTTTCGCTTCGATGACATTTTTTCAGCATTTGGTCGCGGCGCACGTGGGTCAACTGGGGGACAAACCGGCAGTCACTCTCAAAGCAGCGGTTTCGATCAGTTTGGTGGTGGCTTTGGCACGCAAGATAGCAAAGGTCAGGATCAGCAT
>NZ_JAWRXB010001190.1:0-251 GCF_046535245.1 Paraburkholderia sp. SIMBA_030 | reverse complement strand
CCTTCTCCGTTCCGTACAGACGCAGGAAGGCGGTGACCGCCCTCTCCGCCTGACGGGCGGTATCCTTGAGGCCCGGTTCGCCGAGCAGCATGCGCACATGCAGATCGGAGACAACAAGGCCGTAAAGCGTGTGATATGCCTCGTCGGCATCATGGAAGCGCAGGAGCCCCGCCCGCTTGCCGGCATCGATCAGCGCCATGGCGCGGCGATCGATCTGACGACGGCCGCGTTCGAGCAGAAGCTTTCCGAGC
>NZ_JAWRXB010001189.1:0-251 GCF_046535245.1 Paraburkholderia sp. SIMBA_030 | reverse complement strand
CATGCACGGCTCAGTCTGCCGGGACAGCCTCGTGGTGGCCTGCCGCACGCAGGGCAGCCCGCAGCTTGACGGCCGTGGCGTCCATGACCGCCGGGTCCGGATTGTGGTCCGCGTTATGCACCTCGAAGTCCGCTGTGGAATAGGCCGGCCACACATGCACGTGCAGGTGGTCCACCTCGAAGCCCTCCATCAGGACGCCTAAACGCTTTGCGGAAAACAACTCTTCCTGGACTTTTCCAATGCTCTGGGCC
>NZ_JAWRXB010001188.1:0-251 GCF_046535245.1 Paraburkholderia sp. SIMBA_030 | reverse complement strand
GCGGTTCGGGCAATGCCGGGGCCACCAACATGCTACGCCTGGCAGGCCGCAAGCTGGCGATCCTGACCCTGCTTGGCGACCTGTGCAAGGGCTTGTTGCCAGTATTGCTCGCCCGCCTTGCCGGGCTCGACCTGCACGCGCAGGCCTGGGTTGGCGTCTGCGCGGTGCTGGGCCACCTGTTCCCGCTGTACTTTCGCTTCCAGGGCGGCAAGGGTGTGGCGACTGCCGCCGGCATGCTCATGGCCCTGTAC
>NZ_JAWRXB010001187.1:0-251 GCF_046535245.1 Paraburkholderia sp. SIMBA_030 | reverse complement strand
CATAGACCACCACGAAGATGATCATGCTTGGCTGCACCGATGAACTGAGCAGCAGGGGCAGCACCAGCAGGCCAATGCCTCGGAACTGGTAGTAGACGGCCAACAGGATTTTCGGGTTGAAGCGATCGGTCAGCCAACCCGATGCGATGGTTCCCACAATGTCGAACACTCCGACGACGGCGAGCAAGCCCGCCGCGGTGGTTTCGGGCATGCCGTGATCATGGGCCGATGGAATGAAGTGCGTGCCGATG
>NZ_JAWRXB010001186.1:0-251 GCF_046535245.1 Paraburkholderia sp. SIMBA_030 | reverse complement strand
ATGACATCCCACTGTGAATACTGCGAAATCGTGTCATGCTCAAACTGCCGCAGGAGGCTTAGTGCCTCGTTGACCTTGGACGCGCTGCGTTGTTGCGCGCGACGCCGGAAAGTGCGGGTCAGCGGTGTCAGCAGCGCCTCGCGTTGAGGTGCTATCCGGGCGCTGCCGACACCGGCAGTCCACGCTGCGGTGAAGGCGTCCGGATACCGGTTGTCATAGCGGATTTGAGCCTCACTCACCGCATGCCCGGC
>NZ_JAWRXB010001185.1:0-251 GCF_046535245.1 Paraburkholderia sp. SIMBA_030 | reverse complement strand
AACCAGTTTGTTAAGATAAAGTCAGTTTTTACGGATGTGCTTTATGTTATATTTGATAGCTGAGCACGTCGATGATAATAATAGAACGCGAGGCCGACGTGTCGATATAAGCGTTCATTCACATAGCTAAGGAATCAAGCATGGCACATTTACGTTTAGGTGATACCGCACCAAATTTTGACGCTACAACCACAGAAGGTGACATCAATTTTCATGAGTGGGCAGGTGATCATTGGGTCGTTTTTTTCTCG
>NZ_JAWRXB010001184.1:0-251 GCF_046535245.1 Paraburkholderia sp. SIMBA_030 | reverse complement strand
CTCTGCTTTTTAATCTTTTTACTTCATCAGAAACCTCTTCTTCGATGTTTTCCTTTTCTAATTGCGGCTGTTTTTTTGAACCAAATAAATTATTAAATATTCCCATAGAATTTTTATTCAAGTATTAAGCATAAGCCCATTCAACAAATTGTTTAAAGGCATTCTTTATTTTGTTTTTGCGATTCTTTTCTTAGTGCTTATCATTGCTCATAATGATCACAAAACTTGATTCAGTTTTACTGTACCTCTCC
>NZ_JAWRXB010001183.1:0-251 GCF_046535245.1 Paraburkholderia sp. SIMBA_030 | reverse complement strand
CGGCGTCGGCCATGCGGTCGACGAAGGAAAGCCGCGTCAGCTTGTCCTTTTCGGCGAGACGCTGCCCGGCACGGATGATCGACGGCAGGTCGTAGACGACCCAGCGGAAATCGGGACCGAGCGGCAAGTGTGAGCGGAAGGCCCGGTATTTGGTGCCCATGTGGCCGCCGGCATCGACCAGGCTGCCGGTTTCGCGGACCAGATCACGCATCCAAAAGAGCACGGGATAATCCCAGGCGGCGATCTTGCAC
>NZ_JAWRXB010001182.1:0-251 GCF_046535245.1 Paraburkholderia sp. SIMBA_030 | reverse complement strand
CGGTGCCGTGGCGGCCGGCGTGCGGCGGTGTGGCCGATCGGGGCGTTCATCGCACGCCGCCTGCTTTCGGTGCCGGCGGCGGTCGCGGCCACCGCGTGTGCGATCGCCATCCCCGCCCATGCCGACGGTGCGGCCGACGCGACGCTCGCGCGACAGCACTGGGTGCTCAACTGCATGGGCTGCCACACGGCGACAGGCGGCGGCATTCCGGGCAAGGTGCCGCCGCTTGCGAACTCGCCCGGTTATCTCAC
>NZ_JAWRXB010000122.1:0-392 GCF_046535245.1 Paraburkholderia sp. SIMBA_030 | reverse complement strand
GCCTTGCAGATCGACGCCCGCGGGCAAAACGCCAACATGGGTGCCGCGCTGCTGCAAATGGCCCAGGCGTGGCTGGTGTTCTACACCGCCTATCGGATCCTCGCGCCGGGTGGCGTGGCGGAACTGCATTTCCGTTGGGAAAAGCCTCAGGTCGAATTCCTTCAAGGCTGGGTCCGTCGACTCGGTCTGGTGGTCATGGCGCTGGTGGCGGTAGTGGCGGTCGCCGAACTGCAACCGGCAACGCTCGCCGATGACGTGCTGGGCATGCCGGTGGTGTTGACCTGCTATGCCTTGATGGCCTGGCTGCTCAGCCGCTTACTGATGCGAAGCCCGACGCACGAGAACACTTCGCTGTTCCGCAAAATTGTAGGGATCCTGTTTACCGCCCTGCC
>NZ_JAWRXB010001181.1:0-251 GCF_046535245.1 Paraburkholderia sp. SIMBA_030 | reverse complement strand
GACATGCTGATGGATCTCGGACATGACGTCGTCGAAGCCCATTCCGGAACGGAGGCGCTGGAATTTTTCGGTGACGGATCGGCCTTCGATCTTGTCATCACCGACTATTCCATGCCCGGCATGACCGGCGGCGATCTGGCGAGAGCTGTGCGCGCCATCGCGCCGGCCCTGCCGATCCTCATCGCGTCCGGCTACGCGGAACTTCCCCCAGGGGTCGATCTGGACGTCGCAAGGCTTGGAAAGCCCTACAC
>NZ_JAWRXB010001180.1:0-251 GCF_046535245.1 Paraburkholderia sp. SIMBA_030 | reverse complement strand
ACGCCTGCACGATGCGCTGCCAGTGCGCCTGGCGGCGCACGGCGCGATCGCCCGAGAGGCGCACGACGCTGCGCGAGGTGGTGAGCGGCACGAAATTCGTCGCGCCCAGTTCGACCGCCTTTTCGATCAGCCAGTCCATTTTGTCGCTGCCGGCGATGCCTTGCGCGAGCGTGAGCCGGTAGGGCGGCTCGGTTTCGATGTCGCGATACGGGCCGACGCGCACTTGCACCTCGCGCCGCTCCATTTCGACG
>NZ_JAWRXB010001179.1:0-251 GCF_046535245.1 Paraburkholderia sp. SIMBA_030 | reverse complement strand
GCCTGTTATGGACGGCCTACAAGCCACACAAGTGATTCGTTCACAAGGCGATAAAATACCGATTGTGGCACTAACTGCAAATAATACAGAAGAAGATCGCGAGGCTTGTATGCAAGTTGGTATGGACGAGTTTTTATCCAAACCCATTAGTAAGAAAGACTTAGAATCCGTTTTGCAGAGTTTTATACAATAAATCTCTAGTTCAAATAAAAACACCCTATCAATATCACTTAATCAAAGTAATATCGATA
>NZ_JAWRXB010001178.1:0-251 GCF_046535245.1 Paraburkholderia sp. SIMBA_030 | reverse complement strand
AGTTATAGCGAACGCTTGCAGCGCCCTCCAAACCGATCGTCGCCAACGCTACCGCCGGGTTATGAACTCCGAACGTTTCCATCGCTCTTCCCTTTGCTCAGGCATACAGCCGTTAAAACTGACGCGAACCTAAGATGGGGAATTTTAAAAAGCAAGAGAGTGTAATTCGAAAAGTGTAATGATATCATATATTTAATCGATTTAAATAAGAATCGGTATTTTTAAATCGTTTGAACTGAGTGGTTTGGTTC
>NZ_JAWRXB010001177.1:0-251 GCF_046535245.1 Paraburkholderia sp. SIMBA_030 | reverse complement strand
ATTATTACTTTTAACAACGTATTGTCTTATCCAAATTTGATAAAACACCCCAGTTTATATTCAATGGCTTATGATAATTTAGCCTATACAAAGTTTTTACAAAATAAAGAATACAACGCTGAACCAGAATTACTTAAGACTTTAAAAATTCGAGACAGTACAAATGATGTTTCTGGACTAAATGCAACTTATTCTCATCTATCCGACTTTTTCAAAGATCATAATCCGGAGAGGTCTTTATTCTATGCAAA
>NZ_JAWRXB010001176.1:0-251 GCF_046535245.1 Paraburkholderia sp. SIMBA_030 | reverse complement strand
CCATTAAGTGGTCGCACCGCGAGGGAGGCGGAACGGCCGTGGAGATCGTCCTCAACCTGGCGCGGCCGTAGCGCCGCGAGCGAGGTATGGAGCCGCGGCGAAGGCTCGACCGCATGGGCAAATATAAGGGCCGCGAACCGAATCGGTCCGCGGCCCTTATATTTGATATTTTGCTGAGCGTTTATGCCGAGGTGTGAGCTGGCCTCAAGAGGCCCGACGTGCTCGGGCGGCGCGACGCTTCAGGGCGCGGC
>NZ_JAWRXB010001175.1:0-251 GCF_046535245.1 Paraburkholderia sp. SIMBA_030 | reverse complement strand
GCGGGAACTGAAGGAAATAGTTGCAGCATCGAAAACCGAGAACTCATGATCGCGGCCTGGCTGGCTGCTGGTAGCGTCCAATGGCCATAGCGACACATTGCGGCATGCCGCCGCTCAATCTAAATATTGAAGGCCTTCGCTCGCATGCCATGCTTGTGAGCATCTTCGTTCCCGAGCCAGATGTTTCGGCTGAAAAAAGAAAGTGGCGCTCTTGGTTGGTGCATTGTCTTGTAAAAACGGCCCGCCACTAC
>NZ_JAWRXB010001174.1:0-251 GCF_046535245.1 Paraburkholderia sp. SIMBA_030 | reverse complement strand
AACAAGCTTAAAAACCATAGTTTACAAGCACTTAATGAAAATGTTATTTAAAGAATAAAATACTGTTTAATATTAAACAATTGTTTAACAAAAGAAAGACAATTAAGTTTGGACAGAAACAAAGGAGGAAAATAGAATAGAATTGTTGGGAATGTTAATTTCAACAATTCATTCATTATAAAAGTTATCAAATTTTTATAATTATCAAAAAAGGTGATCCATTCAAACCCCTCTGTAGCTTTATTTTTTCA
>NZ_JAWRXB010001173.1:0-251 GCF_046535245.1 Paraburkholderia sp. SIMBA_030 | reverse complement strand
AAACCCAGCGCTGGATTTACTTGGCCTTTTCGAGGATCTCAACCAGACGCCACCGCTTGGTAGCGGACAGCGGGCGGGTCTCAGAGATGAGAACGAGGTCGCCGACGCCGGCGATGTTCTCTTCGTCGTGAGCCTTGACCTTCGAGGTGCGGCGAATAACCTTGCCGTACAGAGCGTGCTTCACGCGGTCTTCAACCTGAACAACGATGGTCTTTTCCATCTTGTCAGAGACTACGTAGCCGCGACGCGTC
>NZ_JAWRXB010001172.1:0-251 GCF_046535245.1 Paraburkholderia sp. SIMBA_030 | reverse complement strand
ACAGAAAAATATCAATATATGATAAAAAAATCATTATAACTATTACAGAACAAAGCAAAGCCTTAATGTCAAAGCCAACCATTATCATTACTGACAAGATATTCGAATAAATCCATCGGTTTCAGCAATAGATATGATCGGAATAATGTGTTTTACAGAGTGAAAAATTTTAAAGAACTTTGTATCATCAGAAGAACTGAATATCTTCAGCTATTTTAAACATTAAAATCATCATCAATGCAGACCAAACC
>NZ_JAWRXB010001171.1:0-251 GCF_046535245.1 Paraburkholderia sp. SIMBA_030 | reverse complement strand
GGACATGGCATGCGCGCATAAACCCCGACCGCGCAGGATTTCAGGCATAAAGTAAAAAGAGCCGTTGATCTCGCAGAATGCCTGTGCATCCTGCAAGCGATCGAGCGCATCCGAGGTCCGGCCCACGCTGATGAGCGCTTGCGCGCATTCGACGATCAGCGGCGACGTCAAGCGCCGGAAACCTCGCGCCAGCAGCGAGTCGAGCGTGCGCTCCAGCCCGGATAGTCCTCTGACCACGTCCCCATCGTGAA
>NZ_JAWRXB010001170.1:0-251 GCF_046535245.1 Paraburkholderia sp. SIMBA_030 | reverse complement strand
TCGGCCTGAGCCTGGTGGCCTTCGGCAGCACCGCGCCGCAGCTCACCGTAAGCCTGCAGGCTGCCTACCAAGGCGCACCAGCTGGCGTGATACGCGCAGCGGGATGATCAGCGCGGCCAGGCCGAGAATTACCAGTACGTTGAAGATATTGCTGCCGATCACGCTGCCGACTGCGACATCGGGTGCGCCTTGGTCCCGCTGTCGGCCTACGGCCAGTACGTGAAAAACACCGAGAGCACCGACGGTGAAGA
>NZ_JAWRXB010001169.1:0-251 GCF_046535245.1 Paraburkholderia sp. SIMBA_030 | reverse complement strand
ATACGATCATAGACGAAGGGAACAAACTCTTTAGCAAAGTATCTGACTTGCTCATAAATCTGCGTATTATCAATAATGACTTTTTCGGTATCAGCGTGAACCAGGTCACGGTGATTGGCAAGCCTTTGCTGGCTGCTTGATAAGCAATACCGCCACCCATGATACCAGCGCCTAGTACAGCGGCTTCACTGATGTCGTGTGCTTGCTTGCTGTGTTTTTTGGCCAATTTTTTGACTAGCTGATCGTTTAAG
>NZ_JAWRXB010001168.1:0-251 GCF_046535245.1 Paraburkholderia sp. SIMBA_030 | reverse complement strand
CACCTCGAACACGAAAGGCTGACCTTGCGCGTTGCGCAGCGCGCCGTTGCGATAGGTCCAGCCGGCCTGCGCGAGCAGTTCGCGCGCCTTGAGCAGATTCGCGCGCAGCGAGCCCGGCGGATCGGTATTCGGCTGCGCGGGCGGCGGCCCGAACACGGCCGGATCGAGCTGCTTGCGCCACGGTTCGAGCAACGCGAGTTCGCCCGGCGACGGCGCGCCCTTCGCCTGCAGATCGGTGTTCACGAACCAGC
>NZ_JAWRXB010001167.1:0-251 GCF_046535245.1 Paraburkholderia sp. SIMBA_030 | reverse complement strand
GTTACTCCATGTCAATTACGGTGGCTACTTCTTCTGTGACCAGCGCGGGACCGATGTCCAGTTCCTTGAATGCCCGATCGAAGATCGTGACGCACTGGGCGACCATTTGTTGTGCCATTTGCCTGGAGACGTATTCGATCCGCTCCTTGCTGTTCCCTTGACCGTGCGATTCACGAAGCAAGGCGCGATAGTCAGTCTTGTCGGCGATGATGGTCTGCCACGAAAGCCCGTGCGTCGCCATATGCGCGAAC
>NZ_JAWRXB010001166.1:0-251 GCF_046535245.1 Paraburkholderia sp. SIMBA_030 | reverse complement strand
GGTTATGAGCTGCGCAGATGGTGAGGGGCGCCTGCCGCGGCATTGCCGAGCACCTGCGGGGCGGCCGCCAGACAGCGTTCGGCAGCACTCCGAAGTGCCGGTAGGACCTCGGCGGCAGAAGCCAAGCAGTGGTTCCTGATCATCGATTCCATTGCGCGGCATTGCGATTCCGCCTCCATAGCCCCAACCATGGCCGAGGAGATCTTCAGGCTGAGCACCGCATCCAGGGTGGCGTTGGTGTCGTGTTGACA
>NZ_JAWRXB010000121.1:0-393 GCF_046535245.1 Paraburkholderia sp. SIMBA_030 | reverse complement strand
CATCGTCAGTTCCACCATCCTGCGGCGGAGCTACACCGAGGCACCGGTCAGCCCCCTGTACCTCTTTGACCGTCAGCAGGACTTCGCGTACCAGCAAGAGGTCAACAACACCCCGGGTAAGCGACACCACGTGCGTTTCTGGCGCTGCCCGGACGGGTGGCTCCTGCCCGGTGGCCACAAAGTTGATTGGCTCGCCGCCGGAACGTACGATCGCAGCGTCGGCCTCTCCCTCTTCACGCTCCAGATCACGCACAAGATCGAGCGAAACACGGACGTGGAACGGGACCACATCGTCCGCACCGTCTCCCAAGCCAACCCGGACGTACTGGTTCAGGTCATTGAGGACTTCTCCACCGGCTACCACTCCCGCAACGGAGGCGGCGACTCGATCTC
>NZ_JAWRXB010001165.1:0-251 GCF_046535245.1 Paraburkholderia sp. SIMBA_030 | reverse complement strand
CTTTGCCAATGTCGTCGACGCCGTTTCGCCGGCCGTCGTCTCCGTCCGCGTCGAATCCCGCATCAAGCCGGCGTCCGACGACGGCAACGGTTTTTCCTTTGACTTCAATGGCCGCGGTTTCGACGACTTGCCGGACGATCATCCGCTGAAGCGCTTCTTCAAGCAGTTCGGTGAACAGGGTCCGAATGGCGGCGAGGGCCAGGATGGCCAGCAGCGTCCGCCGCGCCACTTCGGTGAGCGTGGTCCGGGCC
>NZ_JAWRXB010001164.1:0-251 GCF_046535245.1 Paraburkholderia sp. SIMBA_030 | reverse complement strand
GGCCATGGAGAGATTGTCTTCTAGAAGGATGTCGTCGCTTCCGATCGCGATCAGGATCGGCGGTAGGCCCGCGAGGTCGGCGAAAAGGGGTGAGAGGTCGGGATCGGTGCGATCTGGCGTAATCCCCGCGTAGGCGTCAAGAAAGTACTCGTCCGCGATCAGGCGTCCGGCTGGCGTCTGCGCGGCGAGGTCGTAGGTGCCGAACTGCAGCACGCCGCCGCTGAATGCGGTGAGCCCGCGATCACGTACCC
>NZ_JAWRXB010001163.1:0-251 GCF_046535245.1 Paraburkholderia sp. SIMBA_030 | reverse complement strand
GAACCGCTGCCGGATGCGCTGCTCGCGCTACGCGAAGCCGGCTGGCACGCCGATGCGCAGCCGGGCACAGTGAGCGACGCGCAGGGGATCCTCTCCGGCACGATCGCGTTCCTCGGCGAACTCGCGCCCGACGCGCTCGATGGCGGCGCCGCGCGGCCGATCGCGCTCGAGCTGCCGAACGGCACCGCGTTCGACATGACGGGCGAGCAGTACGTGCGCGACTGGGCGCTGCCGCAGTTCTACTTTCACGC
>NZ_JAWRXB010001162.1:0-251 GCF_046535245.1 Paraburkholderia sp. SIMBA_030 | reverse complement strand
AGATGTGTCAAACGTGCCGTTTGCCCATGAGGTGGCAGGCTTAGTACAGCCAGTTGCTGAGGTGCAAAATGTACTGGGTATGATACCCATGAGCCATGGACTGATTTTGGCAGGTATTTTATTTGCCATCGGTCTGTGCGGCGTCATGGTACGACGTAACTTCCTATTTATGCTCATGAGTCTTGAGATCATGATGAATGCGGCAGCATTGGCATTTGTAGTAGCAGGTAGTCGCTGGGTAGATCCAGACG
>NZ_JAWRXB010001161.1:0-251 GCF_046535245.1 Paraburkholderia sp. SIMBA_030 | reverse complement strand
GGAACTTGCCGGCGGAGTCACGCGCTGCTTTCGCCGAATTTCAGCATCTACGCACAGGCTGGTTACCAGTTCGCTGCGGGCAACACGGATGGTGGAAGACGTCAGGGCGTGCAGGGTGATCCTGGTCTTCGTTACGCGTCGTGCCTAAGAACTGTCATCGCCGCGTACGTGAGCCGATGGTGCTCCGCGTTTTCCAGGTCACGCCGTGCTGCTCGAGGTAGTCTCTGATAAGCTGCCGCACAACCTGAGAC
>NZ_JAWRXB010001160.1:0-252 GCF_046535245.1 Paraburkholderia sp. SIMBA_030 | reverse complement strand
CACTCAACGATGCGCTCAACATGGGCTTCGCCGTCATCAGTTCGGACGCGGGACACTCGTCGTCGCAGAACCCGCTGTTCGGTCTCGATCCGCAAGCGCGCATCGATTATGGCTATAACGCGGTCGCGACGCTCACGGCGATGGCGAAGCAGGTGATCAAGACCGCGTACGGCAAGGCGCCTGATCGCAGCTATTTCGGCGGCTGCTCGAACGGCGGGCGTCACGCGATGGTCGCAGCGGCGCGGTCGTCGG
>NZ_JAWRXB010001159.1:0-252 GCF_046535245.1 Paraburkholderia sp. SIMBA_030 | reverse complement strand
CATAACCATTAGATGCAAAGTTGTCTTGAATACGTTTTACCGATGCTGACAATTGCTTCAAGCCTTTTGTATTAGCGTCCATCTGTTGCGGGTTTTTATGAATACGTACAATTTCATCAGCCAGTTTCAAAGCCAAAGAATGGTCAATTTCAATAGTGGAATTTGCAGAAACCATTTGTTTTTCTTCTTGTTTTAATTTCAATTGAGTGTCCAACATTTCAACCAGTTTACTGTCTAATTTGATGCTTTCTT
>NZ_JAWRXB010001158.1:0-252 GCF_046535245.1 Paraburkholderia sp. SIMBA_030 | reverse complement strand
GAACTGGTAAAGGTTCTCGGCACTGCAATCGACATTGGCGCCCAGGTCGAGCAACTGGCAGTACCCCGCCTGGGTCGGGATCGCCGCCACCATGGCGGGCCGATCGATACCCGGCAGGGGTTTGAGCACGAAGCGCGACAACGCCATCAGCGCCCCGGTATTTCCGGCACTCACGCAGGCCTGGGCCTTGCCGTCACGCACCAGTTCGAGCGCAATGCGCATCGACGAGTCCGGCTTGCCGCGCAACGCCTG
>NZ_JAWRXB010001157.1:0-252 GCF_046535245.1 Paraburkholderia sp. SIMBA_030 | reverse complement strand
CAAGACTGAACGGTAGACCTCGAGCGTCGCCTCGGTAATGGACTCCCAAGAAAAGTGTTCTTCGGCCCGACGTCGGCCTGCGACGCCCATCTGGCGGGCGCGGGCCGGATCTGCCACCACCTCGTTCAACGCAGCGGCGAAATCACTGACGAACTTTTCCGGATCGAGCGGTGTCCCCGTTCCGTCCGTCACCTGCTCCAGTTGGACCAGCAAGCCGGTTTCTCCGTGCTGGACCACCTCCGGAATGCCACC
>NZ_JAWRXB010001156.1:0-252 GCF_046535245.1 Paraburkholderia sp. SIMBA_030 | reverse complement strand
CTCGCTGGTCCAGGCCCTGGCGCAACGCGCCGCGCAGACCCCGGACAAGATAGCCCTGCGCTTTCTGGCCGATGCTCCCGGCGAGCAGGCCGTGCTCAGCTACCGGGACCTGGACCGCCGCGCGCGCACCATCGCCGCTGCCTTGCAGGCCCGCGCAGGGTTCGGCGACCGTGCGGTGCTGCTGTTCCCCAGCGGCCCGGACTATGTCGCGGCGTTCTTTGGCTGCCTGTATGCCGGCGTCATCGCCGTGCC
>NZ_JAWRXB010001155.1:0-252 GCF_046535245.1 Paraburkholderia sp. SIMBA_030 | reverse complement strand
CCTTGGACCAGTACTCCGCCAAGGCCGCGAACATCCTCGCCGGCAACGACGACAACGACGCCCTACTCGAGCTCACGGCGCTGGACTTCCGGATGCGCGCCACCACGGACGTGCTGATCGCCGTCACCGGTGCACCCCTTGACCTCACGGTGGGTGGACGCGAGTGCCCGCAATGGGAACCGGTGTCCGTCCGGGCCGGCGAAGTCGTGGCCGTACGGGGAATCCGGACCGGGCTCCGCGCCTACATCGCCG
>NZ_JAWRXB010001154.1:0-252 GCF_046535245.1 Paraburkholderia sp. SIMBA_030 | reverse complement strand
CCAGGGCCTCATTGCCGGGGGTTGGGGTGGAAAACTACACTAGGTCTGATGCAATTGTTAGCGCTCACAACTTTGATGTCAAGAGCGGGCTCTTCGGTCAGGGATGCTTGCGACGCCGGTGTGGCGCGGGTCTACTTAATTCGAGAACGCCGCCGTGGTGGAACGGACCACCAAGTAGGGCTCCACCGTGACTGCCGGCCGAGGGTCCCCGCCCTCGAGTCGTTCCACCAGTAAGTCGATGGACCTGCGCCC
>NZ_JAWRXB010001153.1:0-252 GCF_046535245.1 Paraburkholderia sp. SIMBA_030 | reverse complement strand
CTGCAACTGGAAGCCCTGGCGCATGCGCTCCCAGACGTCCTGCGGTACTTGCGGCGAGGGTTTTTCGCTGAGCCAGATCGGTTTCTGTTTGGCGCGAGCGGCGATATTCGGGGTATGTGCCGCGTCGGTCTGCGGCACATGGCTGGAACAGCCCGCCAGAGTGGCGGACACAGCCACCGCGATGGCTTGAGCCAAGCGGGTCAATGCGTCTGAATTGATGGCTTTACGAATAGATGACGACATTGGCTGGAA
>NZ_JAWRXB010001152.1:0-252 GCF_046535245.1 Paraburkholderia sp. SIMBA_030 | reverse complement strand
CGGTCCGCTCGCACTGAACATGAAGGAAGCGGTTCGACGGGTATGGGACGCGACGCCCCATCCGAAGCTGGTGGTTGCTGCAGGCGATTGCGCGTGCACGGGTGGGATCTTCAGGGACAGCTATGCCGTGTGTGGGCCGCTGTCTGCCCTCCTTCCGGTGGATGTCGCCATTCCAGGCTGTCCGCCACCACCGATCGATCTGTTAAGAGGCATTCTCACGGCACTGCGCTCGAGGCCGGACGCATTCGTGCC
>NZ_JAWRXB010001151.1:0-252 GCF_046535245.1 Paraburkholderia sp. SIMBA_030 | reverse complement strand
ATCTGCAGAAGGTCTGGGAGCAGACAAATTTCATTCGCTACATGCTGAATTCCTTCGGCGTGACGGCGGCCTCGATCGTCCTCATCCTGACCTTCGGCACGATGGCCGCCTATGCGATCGCCCGCTATGAATTTCGCCTCGGCAGCGCTGTGCTGATGTTCTTCATCAGCGGCATGACGGTGCCATTGAAGCTGGCGATCATCCCGCTCTTCATCCAGCTCGATACGCTGCATCTGGTCGATACCTATGCCG
>NZ_JAWRXB010001150.1:0-252 GCF_046535245.1 Paraburkholderia sp. SIMBA_030 | reverse complement strand
GCAGGCATCACCAACGTGGTCAGGGAAAAGGAACGGCGTAACGCCACGTGGGTGGGGTACCAGGGTTATCCACCGCTGGTGGACAGCCTGTTCTATCGCATTTATCTGCTGGGGGATTACGGATTCATCGTCATGAAGGAGCCGCCTCGGGTGACCACGCTGCAGTGGTAATCGACCGTTGGTCTGGAAGGCTGCGCTACCTGTTAGTTCTGACAGTAGACGCACATCTTGCGCTGGCTTTAGGTTGACGCC
>NZ_JAWRXB010001149.1:0-252 GCF_046535245.1 Paraburkholderia sp. SIMBA_030 | reverse complement strand
ATGCATCAGGCCACGGGAGTCGGTGGATCCGATATACATACCCGGGCGCTTGCGGACAGCTTCGAGGCCCTCAAGGACGGAAAGATGCCGGGCGTTGTATTCAGAATTCGGTGCCACTCGCAGTGTGCTCCTTCAGGTGTAGCTCAAACGTACTTGTCGGGCGCATCTGCGCGGGTAGTCACCGCGACACTGTGAAACCGCATAACACTGCCCCTACTAGGCTAGCCGCCGCTCGGTTCCGGTACGCGCAGC
>NZ_JAWRXB010001148.1:0-252 GCF_046535245.1 Paraburkholderia sp. SIMBA_030 | reverse complement strand
ACCTGCCACTGGAACAGGCGCGGGCAATCCTGCTGGAACGGGGATGGCCAACCCCCGAGGACGTGCCCAATGAACCTTGAACGGGTTGCGCTGGTGCTGGCATTGCTGTGGCTGATGACGCTGCAGCACAGCGTTGCGCAGGCGTTCGACCCGTTCAGCGCCGCCGGCATCGACCCGGCGCGGGTCGGCGAGCATCTGGCGCTGGACACTCGGTTTATCGATCAGCGCGACCGTCCGGTTCGTCTGGGCGAC
>NZ_JAWRXB010001147.1:0-252 GCF_046535245.1 Paraburkholderia sp. SIMBA_030 | reverse complement strand
CGCGACGACCTTGATGCGCGCCTTTGGGCGTTCAAGGGCGAAAGCTTCGTCCCTCATGGGCCCGCCGACAGTGAACCGGACGGTTTGATTGTGCTGGGACTGGGTGAAGACTGCGGTCAGCACCAGGACCTGCTGGTCAATCTCGACCTGAAAGTGCCGGTATTCGCCAACAAATTTGCCCGCGTGGCGGAAATAGTGGTGGAAGATCCGACGATTCGTGCGGCTGCGCGGGAGAGTTTCCGTTTCTACCGC
>NZ_JAWRXB010001146.1:0-252 GCF_046535245.1 Paraburkholderia sp. SIMBA_030 | reverse complement strand
CGCCGATCGTCGAACCTTCGACAGCCGACTGGTCGGCACCTGCGCTCGGAAAATATCTCGGCACGGATGAGACCAAGTGGCGCCAGTATGACGCCTGCGCGCTGGTAAGCGATGGCGCACGGTTCCCGGAGTTCCTGATCGATCAGGGCAAGGCCGACGGATTCCTGGAAAAGGGCCTGCGCCCCTGGCTGTTCGAAGAGGCGATCAAAGGCACGGACATCGGTCTGACGCTCCGCATGCACGAGCGCTACG
>NZ_JAWRXB010001145.1:0-252 GCF_046535245.1 Paraburkholderia sp. SIMBA_030 | reverse complement strand
CTGACGCCTTGCAACACGCGGAACGCGATCAGCGACGGCGCCGACCACGCGAGCCCGCACAGCGCCGACGTCAGCGTGAACGCGGAGAAACACCACAGGTACAGCGCCTTCGCACCGATGCGGTCGACCAACCAGCCGTTCAGCGGCAACACCAGCGTGAGCGCGAGCAGGTAGCCGCTCGTCACCCACTGGATCGTCGACAGGCTCGCGTGCAGGTCGGTCGCGAGGCTCGACAGCGATACGTTGACGATC
>NZ_JAWRXB010001144.1:0-252 GCF_046535245.1 Paraburkholderia sp. SIMBA_030 | reverse complement strand
CATTGGAATGGGTAGCCGACGTCGAGTCCGAGCTCGTTTCCGCCGCTGAATGCACGGTCCTGAACCGAACCACGGCCTTCGGCTCGTACGATTCCAACTACTTCATCGCGGCGCAGAACCGCACCGACCACCTGAGCGTCCCCGCGGCGTCCGGCGTCTCCCGCCAGCGTATTTGGCACATCCGTGCCAAGCAGGTTGTCCTGGCCCCGGGAGCCCACGAGCGTCCTCTGGTCTTCGAGAACAACGACCGCC
>NZ_JAWRXB010001143.1:0-252 GCF_046535245.1 Paraburkholderia sp. SIMBA_030 | reverse complement strand
CGCTGCCTTCAACCCGTCGCGCACGATTCTCGACCAGGTGATCGAGAGCGCGCTGATCCACAAGACGATGACGAAGCGCGATGCGCAGGCGAAGGCGGTCGAGCTATTCCGCGCGCTCGCGCTGCCCGAGCCGGAGACGATCGGCAAGCGCTATCCGCACCAGGTGTCGGGCGGGCAACTGCAGCGGCTGATGGCCGCGATGGCGCTGATCACCGACCCGGAGCTGGTGATCCTCGACGAGCCGACCACCGC
>NZ_JAWRXB010001142.1:0-252 GCF_046535245.1 Paraburkholderia sp. SIMBA_030 | reverse complement strand
CCAGCTGCGTGAACTCGGGCTGACGGTCCGCACGGAAGTCTTCATCGCGGTAGCAGCGGGCGATCTGGTAATACTTCTCAAAGCCGCCAACCTGCAGGAGCTGCTTGAACAACTGCGGGGACTGCGGGAGGGCGTACCAGGAGCCTGGAGCCAAGCGTGCCGGAACCACGAAGTCACGGGCGCCTTCCGGCGTCGAGCGCGTCAAGGTGGGCGTCTCGATCTCAACGTAGCCACGCTGGTGCAGCAGTTCGC
>NZ_JAWRXB010001141.1:0-252 GCF_046535245.1 Paraburkholderia sp. SIMBA_030 | reverse complement strand
AGAGGACAGGTCGCTGCAGTGCAAGAGCTGGTCGCCGTGGTGCGCTTTCATGGGGGCTTAGCTGCGTAACTTGGCATCACCGGCGCATCAGACACCGGAACTCACAATAAACGAACTGCCGAGGAACCTGAGATGAAACGACTGATCAGCAGCTGTGTTCTTGCACTCAGTGGTACCGCTTTGCTGAGCGCCAGCGTCATGGCCGCCGAACCCGCATCGTGCCAGAACGTACGCATGGGCGTAGTGAACTGG
>NZ_JAWRXB010000120.1:0-394 GCF_046535245.1 Paraburkholderia sp. SIMBA_030 | reverse complement strand
ATTTGTCACTCGCAATTGAATACCGTAAAAAAGTATTTATTTCCGTATGGAGCCGTAAGCTTTTTGACGTTAGGGAAAATTTACTCTATAGCTGACGGTGGTACTACCTGAGAAATGGTAGGGCAACGCTGGTTTCTGGAAAACCGATCGAAACCACGAGCGCAGCGTCGACCAAATTGTCAGCCGGCGGTGAGGTGTCCGACCTGGATAAAAATCAGGCGTCGAGCTTCCGCTCAAGAACATCGGTCGTCACGGGTGCCTCTGCTGATTCTCCCCTTGTGCTCCGCACCTGGTCGGATGAGTTAACTCGACAAGACGGTGTGAACTGGTCACTTTGTAGTGGGCGGCGGCGGGATACTCAGCAGGTTCCTGCCTGAGGCACTTCGCAGGAACC
>NZ_JAWRXB010001140.1:0-252 GCF_046535245.1 Paraburkholderia sp. SIMBA_030 | reverse complement strand
ACCGAGCGATACGAGCGAGCCAAAATCACGGTAGGCGAATTCAGAAAGCTCACGACCATCAACTCGTCGTGCAAGTGCCTTCAACAAGAATGAGGCCTGTTGATGAGCCGCCTGGGCGCGAGGCGGGACGTTGCGCTCGAAACCCAACCACGGACAAGCCGCGCAACCGCCAAAGGCGAAGACGTGCTCGTCAAGCTCCGTTTGAAGCGTGCGACGTACGCAGAGTTGACCCAGGTGATTGACGGTCAAGCC
>NZ_JAWRXB010001139.1:0-252 GCF_046535245.1 Paraburkholderia sp. SIMBA_030 | reverse complement strand
CTGACCGATACCCATTCAGGTCGATCCATCTTAGTAGCACCAGCGGCATCGGCAGCTGCACGGGCGAAGACCAATACTTCATCTTGTCCATTGAACGGCAATACGCTATTGAAAGCATCCAGTCCGTTTTGACCATGGACGAGAGCTTTCCATTCACCGCTACCATCTTCGTTAAATACCGCCACGTATAGCTTGCCTTCATTCAGATATTTGTCACCTGCTTTTAGTCCGCCGCCGATATCCGAGTTTGAC
>NZ_JAWRXB010001138.1:0-252 GCF_046535245.1 Paraburkholderia sp. SIMBA_030 | reverse complement strand
CAGTTTTACGTTTTTTAGAAGCTTTCCAACGGCATTATCGAGCCGATGCTCCAATTCGGAGCGTCGCTGGATTGTCAATGTAATGGAATTTTCGGAACTGTAGTCCATTGCCGTCGAATACCTTCGCAGTGATGTGCTCTTCAAACAGAGCATGGGGTTATGGCAGAACGAACGGCGCGGGGGCATGTGATCCTGGCCGTTCACAACAAGCGCTGCTTTGCTGGCGGTGCGAGGGTTGTCCCGCTGAGCCTC
>NZ_JAWRXB010001137.1:0-252 GCF_046535245.1 Paraburkholderia sp. SIMBA_030 | reverse complement strand
GATCGCGATACTTCGGTGCGACCGGCGCGCGGGTGGCGCCCGACGAAGCGGCACGACGTCGCCCGAAAAGCTGGTCGGGCGTGATGCCATATTCGGCAATCTGCTCACGCATCGTCGCGATAAGGCTTTCCAGTTCGGCGAGCCGCGCTGCTTCCGCTTTCTGTGCCAGCGCTTCTGCCTGTGCTTTGAGTTCGAGGTAGGTAGCCATGGATATGAAAGGATTCCTTGAAATGTGGGAAGTGGCTCAACAGC